>NZ_JAJNAN010000081.1:0-6057 GCF_022227565.1 Ectothiorhodospira sp. 9100 | reverse complement strand
CGCAGCCCTGGACGATACCCCGGCCAATCGCAAGAAGGTGAAGCAGATTCTGGAGCGGATTGAGGCAGAAATTACGGTCGGCACCTTCGAGTATGCCCGGTATTTTCCGGGCAGTTCGAACGTCGAGAAGTTCAGGGCAGAGGTGGCCACCACGGGGGAGGTGCTGGAAACGCCGCTGTTCTCGGAATTTGCCCAGACCTGGTTCGATGAGATGCGCATCCAGTGGCGCAAGACGCACATCGACACGGTGCGCCTCACACTGGACAAGTACCTGCTGCCCAACTTCGGGGATCAGCAGGTTGGCCGCATCAAGAAGGCAGACATCCTCGGTTTCCGGTCGACACTCGCCAAAGTCTCCGGCCGGAAAGAAGAGAGTCTGTCGGCGACTCGCATCAACCACATCATGACGCCATTGCGCATGATCCTCAATGAGGCGGCCAACCGGTATGAGTTTACCTCTCCCTATCACGGGATCAAGTCGCTCAAGGTGCCCCGCACGGACGTCGAGCCGTTCACGCTCGACGAGGTGAAGTCGATCATCGACACGGTGCGGCCGGACTATCGCGCCTATTTCATCGTGCGTTTCTTCACCGGTCTGCGAACCAGCGAGGTCCATGGACTGCAATGGCAATGCGTGGACTTCGAGCGGCGTCAGATCCTGGTGCGCAACGCCTGGGTGAAGGGTGAACTGGTCTACACCAAGAACGATGGGTCCTTCCGGACGGTGGACCTGTCGGAGATGGTGTGCAACGCACTGCGCGAGCAGCACAAGGTCACCGGGCAGCACCCCTTTGTTTTCTGCTCCCGGGATGGCGCACCCCTGAACCCGAATAACGTGACCTACCGCGTGTGGCATCCGCTGCTCAAACACTTGGGCTTGCGCCGGCGGCGCCCTTATCAAACCCGCCACACCGCGGCGACCCTCTGGCTGGCGGCCGGCGAGAGTCCGGAATGGATCGCCCGGCAGATGGGCCACACCACCACCGAGATGCTGTTTCGGGTCTATTCGCGGTATGTGCCCAATCTGACCCGCCAGGATGGATCGGCGATGGAGCGACTGCTGCGTTCCAGCTTTGGCCAGGATGGTGGGCCCCAGGTGGTTGGCGAATCCGCCGCACCCGCTTCGGGTTCACAAGTGGAGGTGTCCGATGAGCGGTAGCGCACGAGATGGTTTAAGGAGGGTTGATCAATTCGTCCCGCAGCGCACCGACGGCCCCCTCATCGAGCATCTGGCGGCATGCCTGGAGTCAGCCTTCCGAATCCCTGTCGGGGATCATCTGGTCGACGTCCTGGGAGACGGATCGGAACCCTCGAACCGAGAGGCGTTGCGGACGTGGGTGTCGCGGGAAGTGCTCCGTATCCAGCGCGAGGCGGTCAATGGCTGCATGCCACAGTTGGCGGATCAACTGCATCGCCGGCTTGACCGATGGGAGGGAACGGCATGACACATCCTATCCATTTGTCACCCGATGACCGGGTCGTGTCCCTGGTCTGTCCCGGACAGGCTTTCACCGTGCCCCGGGTCTGTCCGGGACACGGCCGGACATTGTCCCGAACCCCGGGTAACCGCTGTGCCGGCAATGTGGTGGGATGGACAACCGTCCATGGCGCCAGTCCCGGAAAGTCACGGGCTGTCCCGGGACATTGCAAGGCATGGGCATGGGACAGGTAAAGACAGTGTCCGACGCTGACTCTGCGTGGCTGACCCTGCAGAAGGCTGCCCGCCAGGCGGGATGTAGCGTGAAGACCCTTTATCGCCTGATGGATCGCGGCCATCTGGAGTACCGCAAGGGTGGCGACAACCGACGGTACGTCAGGGAGGAGCGGATTCGGGAGCTATTCCCTATGCTGTCGGTGGGGAAAACAATGGATTGCGATCTCGACGCTGAACTTCAGAACCTCAGGCGAGAGGTCCAGAAATTGGCAAATCAGTTGGAAATGCAGACGACGGTTCTAAAAGGACTGATCACGTTGTACCAGCCACGAGATCTGCAATCGCTGATGGCCAAGCACTGGCCAGAGAGCAGTGATCCACAGAAAAACGGCGGTGACGAAACCGCATTTGAGGAGTGAGGGGGCAACATGGATAAGACGAAGCAGCATGCCCAGAGTGATGAGAATGCTCAACGTGCAGAGGTGATTGCTGATCGCTCCGCGCGTATCTCGGTGGAAGCATCGCCAAACGTATATCGTTTGTGTGGGTTCAACTCACGCCAGGACGGTGCCAAAACCTACTACATGGCCGATTTGTACTATGATGGCCGCTCGATACCTGTGTATTGGTCAGGGTCGCGCAGAAATGAGGCTCTGCGTGAGAATGTTCTTGTGCGGCCTTATCGTATGAAGCAGCATGCTGACGAAGCAGGTCGGTACGAAATTGGGGGGATTGCAGCGCTTGCACGGCCGGAGCGTGATTTTTGTGTTTTCAAAAGCATCCCGGATGCGTGGAATGTTCCTGTGGAGTTGCTAAATCGGATGTCTTGCGTCGTGAGTCAATTGCCGGGAGACTATCGACATCTTATCAATTCAATTTTTTGGAACGAAGGTCGACTATACCGATACTGTCATGCTCCCGCTTCATTGCGGCATCATCACGCATATCGTCATGGGCTATTAGAACACACTCTCCAAGTTGCAGAAATGGTGATGCGGATGTGTGCCGCAGGATGGCAATCGGCTGATCGAGATTTGACCTTGGTTGGCGCCTTACTTCATGACGCCGGGAAAGCAGATGAGTATGTGTACCAGGGCCGTGCAGGGTGGCGGATGTCGGACCGAGGCATGCTGTTAGGGCACGGCACAACGATTGTCGAATGGCTTGCCGTCTCCGCTGCTCAACCAGGCCTGAGCGTGCCGGAGACGGCAATGATGGCTTTGACGCATTTGCTCACCGCACGCCGAGGCGCGCCCGATTGGCTTGGTCTGCGCGCGCCTGCGATGATTGAGTCAGAGCTCCTGTCACATGCCGACCGTCTGTCTGCGGAGTCCGACCTCCACCAGCGCTTGCAGCATCCTGCCGGTGGCTGGGGTCGCAAGCATCACACGATGCGGCAACGGGTTTATACCTTACCGATGGACGATCGGTCCCGCCATTGTTGAGTTTGTGCCTGGCCTCAATCCATGCCGAACGGCAGAGAGCCCTGGAGTCCTCCCTGACTCTGGTCGACTTGTACATCCAAGATCGAACCACCGATGGGCTTCTTCCTGCCTTCCTTAAATGAAAAGATCGGCTTGTAGCTGATCGATACTCTGGCATACAATTCTTGTGCCTGTATCAGCCGTTGCCGATGTTCTTTAGCAAATGATAGCTTCAGCTCTGGTTTTTTCCCGGGCTGGAGGATGCTGGCGCACATTGAGGTGTCGCGCACACCGTTAACCAACGCGCCAGCGACATGGTATGTTGTCTCCGGGTCCTCCACGGGGGGGTGGATAGGGGGAACATCCAATTCGCAGGTTTCACCGTTACTGAGTTCGACCCCAATTTTTTGGCTCTGAGCTCTTCTGATCGCCTTTAACAGTGTCAGGGGCCCTTGGGGCATAATGATGGTGTTTAATGATTTTTCGATATGAAAGGTTTTGCCTTTGACCAATGTGGCCGTGCTTGTGTTCTCTCCGAGAATAGCGTGTGCCTTATTGATTGTGTCCCCGACATGCGTCAGGGTGCGGTTCACCAAACACTTTACCTCTTCAACCTGATCATGGGAGACCGCATCCTGGTCGTAAGTCAGGTGGAGAGTTATAGTGACATGCTGATTTTCTTCTACTGCGTTTATCCATGTTATGTGAGCGTGCTGTTGGATGCCTTGGTCCTTCAGCCCGCGATTGGCCAGTGCCTCAATCGCATTCCCTAAATGTTTGTATTCTGCCTCGCGCTCTTTTGGATTAAGATAAGGCCACTCAACGCAACGGTCGATTGACTTCGCTCGGGTTATAAAAAAGCTCGCTAATTTTGTTTTTTTAAAATTTGGCATCTCAGGCTCCCTCTAAAATCATCCCAATACGTGCGAAACTCAACAAAGCGCTAACGCGACCGGACACCGATAATCGGAGCCACAGGAAACTGTCACGTGAGCGACATAATGGATGGGCTAGCCGCCCACCCATGTTGGTTTCAGCGAAACAGCATCGTGCTGTTTTTACGCACTGTCGGACGTTTTAGAGAAACCGTCGACGCAGACCCATATCATGATGGGTCGATCTGGTGTTGCGTCCCTACAACACCGATCATTTCAAGCTAATAAGCATGAAACGAAGCACAATCACTGTGCTGAGCTAAACCCTATTCCACGATCGCTGCAGATGTCAAGCTCTACGCCAGTGATTTGCAGAAAAACCGAGAGCAGATAACTCACGCGGTGAGCTGTGGCTGCCGTTTTCAGTCGTGGCCCGACCTGGGTGAGTCTGAGCTCTACGCGCGCACGTCTCAGCTTGGAAGATTTCATGGGCGCCCGTCGAACCTTTGCATGAGGTTCCTCAATGGGCCAGCCGAGTTCTTGGAGCTTATTAAGTAAGGTTGCGGATACCGCATAGTCGGTGGGTAATCGGAAAACGCCCTTTAGTGGGTCCGGCAGCAGTTCATAGTATTGCACTAGGCATCGAGCATCGTGCACAGAGGTGACGATTAACGCTTGGCCGTCCGGTGTATAAGAGCGTCTCCACGCGTCGAGTCCCCGCTCCAATGTATGCATGTTAGTGGGAGATAATGCTTGGAGCCATGTTGTCAGGTAGTGGAGGTAGTCTCTTGATCGCTTGGTCTCCAGTGTCGATAGGCACCCGTTGGGTAGTGTGGAATCGGCTATGGCCGACTGAATCAGCGGATCCTGAAGTGTGGCAGTTAAGTTATATTTATCAAAACCAGAATCTATTTCAATCTCAGTGGCTTTGGCGATAACCCGCTTGGTGGTTTCAGAAGTAATGTGAAGCATTTTGGCTAGAACATCGGTCTCCAGATTGGATGATCCAGACAGGCAAAGCAGTAGGTCAATTTCGGACAATGTAATTGGGTCGCATGAGTCGCGTCGGAAGGAGATCTTAACGTCCTCTCTGGTCTCCAGAGTTTTCACTGGTGGCAGGTTGATGCTCGCGTCAACGTGGCGGTTCATTGCCAGGCTCAGGCTATCGCGATTTCGACGACGACGTGAACGTACCGTGGCGTGAACGATGCCAGTGGCATACGCTGTGGCATGATCCGATAACCTTGGTGCACGATGCTGAGCGATGGATGCTGCAATGGCATCCAGCGAGTGGCCGTAGCTGGTCAATGACGTGACTTCAGCCACATGACCCATCGCGGTGCTGATGCTTTTGAGGTGGCGACTATTATCGAGAGATCCAAAGTATTCTTGTTCGGCCTCTAATGTGACTTGCTTGGAAATAAGCGGCGTTGACTCCCCGATTTCATTGCCCATTTCACTAAAATGCATGTACGCGAAGAGACGGGTGGCCCAGCTGTGTCTAAGGTGGTGGAACCTGATATGCGGGTCACCTGTGACCGACCTCATCGCCGCATGGATGTGCTTGACTACGATGTGGTGATTCTCAAGGGTGCAATGAGTGGTGGTTTCGGCCATGAGTGGGAAGAGCGGATTGTTAGTAAAGCCTTGTTCACCGTACTGCAGGACATCCTTCAAGATGCTGATCTCGGTCTCGGTGAGCGATTCCAGGAGGGGAATAATCCTTGAGCCAGCGAGTGTCTTCACCTCTCCTTGAGCACTATTCCGAATCCAGATGCACATCTGCCCGGTTGAGCCATCATACTGAGCTTCGCGATACTGTAGTCGCCAGGCCTCACCAAATCGAACGCCGAAGCGAAAACCCAAAAAAACCAGCCACGCGCAGCGCATGCGTTCACGTGTCGATAGGTCTGAAGCTGCGATCAGTGCATCGAGGACATGGGAATATTCCTGATCTGTCAGGTAGTTGGCGTCAGAAAACCGCGGCAGGATCTGTGCCCCCGCGTCGCTACGGATGGCTGTCCAGTCTGGCTCTTCAATCTGATACTGATTAACGAGGAAGTCGTGAAATGCCTGTAATCGACCGTATAGCATTGGCCTTATA
>NZ_JAJNAN010000080.1:5000-6146 GCF_022227565.1 Ectothiorhodospira sp. 9100 | reverse complement strand
CAGGCGGCCCTGGTAGGTCGGGCGACCTGAGTCGGGCTTTGGGGCTCCGGCGGGGGTCGTTCGCGAACGACCCGTACGGTATCTCGTGGATGCGGTGGGGGTAGGGTTGGCAGGGGCGCTTCTCGAAGCGCCCGTACGGGGGGTTCGAGGCGGGCTTGAGCCCCCGTGGAGCCGTCCGCGGGTGTTCCTGATGGAGGGGGAGTGAGCTTCATGCCCCGTCCCTGTACGGGTCGTTCGCGAACGACCCGGCGGTGTTCGGGGTAAGGCCCGAAGGATCCTGGCGCCCTGGTGTTGGACCCAGAGGGCCCGCGGTGCTGCCCCAGATGCCAGGCAAAAAAAAACCCGACCGGCTGACCGATCGGGGTTTTGGGATAAGAGCCTGGCAGTGACCTACTCTCGCATGGGGAAGCCCCACACTACCATCGGCGCTGAGCAGTTTCACTTCCGAGTTCGAGATGGGATCGGGTGGTTCCTACTCGCCATGGCCGCCAGGCAAACTGGGTGTGATCCAAAGGATCACCAATTCAGGAAAGTTCCAGGCTATGTCGTCATGTCATTGTGATGACCGCACACCCTCAAACTGCTTGGGTGTTATATGGTCAAGCCACACGGGCAATTAGTACGGGTTAGCTTCACACATTACTGCGCTTTCACATCCCGCCTATCAACGTTGTCGTCTTCAACGGCCCTTCAGGGGCATCAAGTGCCCAGGGAGATCTCATCTTGAGGAAGGCTTCCCGCTTAGATGCTTTCAGCGGTTATCCCGTCCGTACTTAGCTACCCGGCAATGCCACTGGCGTGACAACCGGAACACCAGAGGTACGTCCACTCCGGTCCTCTCGTACTAGGAGCAGATCCTCTCAAATCTCCGACGCCCACGGCAGATAGGGACCGAACTGTCTCACGACGTTCTAAACCCAGCTCGCGTACCACTTTAAATGGCGAACAGCCATACCCTTGGGACCTGCTTCAGCCCCAGGATGTGATGAGCCGACATCGAGGTGCCAAACACCGCCGTCGATATGGACTCTTGGGCGGTATCAGCCTGTTATCCCCGGAGTACCTTTTATCCGTTGAGCGATGGCCCTTCCATACAGAACCACCGGATCACTAAGACCTGCTTTCGCACCTGCTCGACGTGTCTGT
>NZ_JAJNAN010000008.1:0-86411 GCF_022227565.1 Ectothiorhodospira sp. 9100 | reverse complement strand
GCCCCTTGAGTCCTTTGCCGCGCTGGAATGAAGTGATCGCGGTCATAACAGGAAGGAGTACCCGCGCCATGAGCGAGTATCAGTATTACGAATTCACGGCGGTCGACCGTTCTTTGAGCGTGCAGGAGCAGACCGAACTGCGCCGCTACTCTTCCCGGGCCCGAATTACGCCCGGGGGTTTCGTCAATGAGTACCACTGGGGTGATTTGAAGGCCGATCCTCTGGCCTTGCTACGGCACTACTTCGACGCGCATGTCTATTCGGCCAACTGGGGCACTTGCCGACTACTGTTGCGCCTGCCCCGATCTTGTTTCGACGAGGGAACGCTCGCGGACTATGCGGCCTTGGTACCGGAAAACGGCCTATCTTCTGGATATCCCGCCACTTTTCGAGCTCTGAACAACGCGGAACACTGGATCCTGGAGTGGTGGTTCAACGACGAATCCCGTTCGCACGATCGTTTCTGGATTAACAACGATGGTCCTGGCTGGATGACGCGCCTGCTGCCACTGCGGGAGGAACTGCTGCGCGGAGACACCCGCCCGCTCTATCTCGGGTGGCTTGCGCGGGTCAGTGAAGGCGAGTTCGATGCGGGAGATTCCGAACCGTCACTACCAGCGGGGCTGGGGGCGCTCACCCCGGCGCAGAAGGCGCTGGCCGAGTTTCTCCTGCTGGATTCGGACCTGATCGCGTCAGCCGCTGTAGCAAGTCCCGAACTGCCGTCGCCGCAAGCGGCAGAATCGGACATCGATGACTGGCTGGCCACGCAGGCCGCCGAGGCTCTACGTGCTCCATTGCGGCTGATGCTGCTGGGCCGGTCTTTGGAGGCCGAACGGCGGCTGCGCGGCGAATTCCTTGCCTGGCAGCGCACGCAGAACCAGATGGTCAGCTGCCTGGGTCGACGCACCCTGACCGTCATAGAGGCCGGCGTGGAAACGGCACGCAGCCTGCGCCTCGAACGCGAACGCGAAGCGCGTGAAGCCGAAGAGGCCAAGCAAAAGGCAGAACGCGCAAGCTATCTCGCGGGAGTAGCCAAACAGGCGGATCGTGCCTGGAACGACATCGACGCGCTCTTGCAGCGCCGCACCGGTGCCGCCTACGACGAGGCCCTTCAGCGCCTGCAGGATCTGGCCGAGGCCCTACACGCTGCCGAGCGCGGTCAGGAGTTTCGCCGCGACCTTGAAAAACTGCTGGCGACTCATGCCGGGCGCCCCGCATGGATGAAGCGGCTTGACAAGGCGGGCTTCCTGCGATGATCACTACCAGGGAATGTGCGGTGCACGAGGCAACCGAGATGGATGCCGCGCCGACCATCACGCGTTTGACCATGCCGCCGGCCTTTTCAGCAACCCAGTCCGAAGTGGGGTGCTTCACCGCCGAGATGCATGAGAGTTAACCCTGGACGTGGATTCCTTCAGTGATTCCACTTCACCCGGCCTTCAGGCAGGGGTACTTGACCACCCCTTTCTTTATGCCAACGCAAAGCCACCATCCCCGCTTGCGTTAAATTTCGGCAGTGTGAGAGAGATCCCGCAACCTTGCGCACGCCTGCGCGACGCAACTTGGTTATTATCCTGGGCTGCAAGCCAACGAGGATCAATCCAATCCCCTGATGCGTCATTTCTGCAATCAGTGACTGAAGCGCAACAATGGCCGTTCCGTCCATGCTCGGCACGTCGTGCATGTCAATAATGATGGTCTTGACTTTGGGGTCTGCCAGATGCAGCGAACTCAATGCCTTTTCCGCAGCCCCGAAAAATAATGGCCCGTTGACGTCATACACTGCCACCTCAGCAGGGAGCCCTCCGATCATGGGATGGTTTTTGGTCTCCACATGATCAGTTTGAGTCAGTGAAGCCATTCGCCTGATGAACAACGCGGCGGCCAACCCAATACCCACTGCCACGGCCAATACCATGTCAAAAATGACAGTGAGGCCGAAGCATGTGACGAGGATGGCTACATCGCCTGGCGGCGCTGACCGCAGTGTGTGCAGGGCATGTCTTGCCTCGCTCATGTTCCATGCAATGATGAAGAGAAGGGCCGCCAGTGCCGCCATGGGCACCATGCCGAGCAACCCCGCCAGCGCGATGATGGCAAGCAGGACCACCAGCGCGTGAATCACTGCGGCGATCGGGGACCGGGCGCCACTGCGGATATTGGTGGCCGTGCGGGCAATCGCGGCCGTTGCAGTAATTCCACCAAATAGTGGTGCAGCTATATTACCCAGTCCCTGGCCTATCAGCTCAGCATTGGGATCATGTTTCGTCTTGGTCAAACCATCGGCCACGACCGCACATAATAGGGATTCAATAGCACCCAGTATGGCAATGGCAAAAGCCGGGCCGAGGAGTGCCCGTATCAGGTCAAAGCTCAGCTGCAGTGGCTCACCATCTGGCCCAGGCAATAGCCAAGGCGCCATGAACGTGGGGGGGATGGGGGGTATGCCAATGCCCGTTTCCCCGTTGGCCTCCCAAGTGAAGCGCGATGCGATCGTGTCTATGGCAGCACTGGTTTCCTGGCTGCTCAGCCATTGATTGACGAAATACGCCGCGATGGCGCCTACCACCAAACCGATAAGGGGTGCCGGAATGGGTATATGAAGGCGTGGCCAGATGAGCATGACCAGCAGTGTAAATATACCTACGCCGAATTCTAGTGGCTGCAAGGTGGGAAATGAGGTCAGGATGAGCCAAACATTTTCAATGAAGTGTTCGGTCAGCGAGCCCGTTTCAAGTCCGAAAAAATCAGGAATCTGCAAGACCGCGATCACGACCGCGATGCCCGCCGTAAACCCCAGTACAACCGGGTAGGGGACAAACTGGATAAGGCGGCCCATGCGGGTGACCCCTAACGTCACCAGGATCATGCCCGCCATCATGGAGGCGATGAGCAAACCACCCAGGCCATACTGTTGAACAATGGGAAAAAGGATGACCACAAAGGCGGCCGTCGGGCCGGATACATTGAAACGTGAACCGCCGGTTAGCGCGATGATGGCCCCGGCCACAATAGCCGTATAAAGGCCATGCTGAGGCGGGACGCCCGTGGCAATCGCCAATGCCATGGATAGCGGCACGGCCACGGTGCCAATAGTGAGGCCGGCCATCACATCTTTGCGCAGATCCTCGAGCCCATAACCGTCATGCCAGGCGGCGCGCAGGCCCGTGGATATGCTGGGCAGTTCGACTGAACGTCTTCGGCGCGACATGCGATGATCTCCCGATAAGATGAGCCCGGCCTTGGCTGGACTCCTCTTTTACATAGCAAACATGCTGATTACATTAACATAATGTGGCTGTTTTGGGGGTGGCTCAAAGAGCTGGACTTGGTGGACGAGCTGTTTGCGGCCCTGATGCTGAAGATTGAAGCCGCCGTCTTTTTCCCCGGGCCGGGTCAGCATCGTGGATGCTACTATTATGCAGGCGCCTCAATATCACCACGTCTGATCATCAGCTAAAAAACGTCGGTACCGCACTGGTTCACTTAGGAAGAATTCCTGATGAAAAATCTTGCAGGTATTTTGTTGATCATGTTTATAAATGGAATTTTCTTTCAAGCAGCATTAGTGCAAGAAGGATGAGCCGCGTTAGTCTCTTTGCCCTCAGTCGATGACTTCACCAGAGGTCAGGATGGCTGGGCTTTAGGGTTAGGCCTTGGCATTGAATATGAAACTGCATACAAAGGCTCAGACAAATTGGATGGTGACAAGGCGTTGCAGTGCACTGCGAAAATCCAGCGACAGCGGATCGGGCTCCTGCCCTGCGGCGATGCCACAATACAGCAGCGCCAACACCGCAAACGACCGAGGCAAAACGGCGTCAGTCCGCTGCCTGGAAGGCAAACGGCTCGGCCGTCACGAACAGCTCCGACACCTCGCCGGAAAGCACCCGCTCCATATCCACACCCAGGTCCAGTTTCTGAGTATCCGCACCTTCGCTGAAATCCAGTTGATCAAGGTCGACCCAGAACACGCTGGGTGAGATCACCGACTCGGCGTAATAGCGCCGCTGCTTGTGGTCAGCGACCACGCGCCAGCGGGTGGTCGACAGGTTGGGGGCATCCGCAACGCTGATGCCCCAGGGCACGGAGGTCTGGCGGATGACGCTGAACACCGAGGCAGCGGCGACCCGCGGGTCGTCACTTTGCACCACGGCATTGATATAGAACTGGGCGCGCACGAAACGATCGGAAGCACGTACCGTACCGGGCAGGAATTCCCGCGGATTCACGTTTTCCCAGTACTCAAGAATGGCCTGCTGCCTGTCGTAGGTGGGCTCGTTCGTCATCACCTGATAGTCGCGACTGTGATGGATGACCATCTCACCGTCGATGAACTCGATCACCGCACTGTCGCCCGTCGCGTCCGACAGGGACACATGCACCGTGGCGAAGCGACTCGGGTCAATGGGCAGCGGCCCCGTCACGACGTCAATGGCGTTCGATTTCAGGTCGGCAACCGCCTCCGCCACCGTGGCGTGACGGTCGAGCAGATACTGCGGGAAAATCGCCACGGAGATGCGCGGCGTTTCACCATCATCGTCAGGATAGGTGGCGTTGACCTCCCACAGGAGATTGGCCACCAGACCGGCCTCGTTCATGCCGTCGGCGGTGGAAATATCATAGCCGGACGCAATCAGGCTGCCATAGCGGCTGTTCCAGGTCACCGAGCGATCTCCGGCCAGCCCGTTTCTCTCCATGCCGCGGGGAAATGCCCATAGGTTGCTGACCATGGGCAGCTTCCAGTCCATGCTGCGTCCGGTGAGGATACGATCTTGCGGGCCCTGGTAGACCACGCGCGTACAGCTTTCCGCCAGCCCCGAACCCAGAAGACCCGCCACCAGGATGAAAGCGCAGCTGAAGAACCTTATGGACATACTCAACTCCTGTCTGAATGTCATGTTCAACTCCTTCCTACCGGTATGCGGTCGAGCCACTGCAGGAAAGGGGCCAAGTTTGATGAAAGGCTACAACAGGACGTATCGCTTTGCCATGAGAGCCATCACCGCGACCCAGGGCCTGTTCAGCATTGAAGGCAGGGACAACTGCACAAATGAAATCAGGAAGGTACGGGTAGTCACCACCATTTCCTTCCAGCTTGAAGCGCCTTGATATGGATGCCGAGATGCTCTTCTGGAGTTGGGCTGGCAGCGCTGACGAAATTCCCAAACTTTTTTGCGCCGAAGCATTCTTAACTGTAAGGATCTGGCTCCATTTTCTGGAACGTGAGGTTCCCTTATGAAAATCCTGGTATTGGGCAGTGGCGTGATCGGTGTCACCAGCGCCTGGTATCTGGCAAGGGCAGGCCATGAGGTGACGGTGGTTGACCAGCTGGAGGCGCCGGCCATGGAGACCAGTCATGCCAATGCAGGCATGTTGTCGTTCGACCACTCCACTCCATGGGCCGCGCCGGGCGTTCCCTTCAAGGCGGTCCAATGGCTGATGCAGGACCTGGCGCCCCTGTACATCAGTCCGAAGGCCCTCGACATCCGCGCACTGCGTTTTCTGTTGAAGATGCTGGGACAGTGCAGCGCCTCGGCCTTCGAGGTGAACAAGGAACGCATGCTGCGGGTGGCCCGTTACAGCGCCGAGTGCTTCAAACAGCTGCGGGAAGATCTGACGCTGGACTACGATGGCCGCCAGAAGGGCACCCTGGAGCTGTTCCGCACGGAGAAGGATCTGGCTGCTGCCGCCAGCAATGTGGCCATCCTGGAGCGCCATCACATCCCCCATGCACTGCTGGACGTGGACGCCTGTATTCGTCAGGAACCGGCCCTGGCCCATGTGCGGGAAAAGATCGCCGGTGGGGTGCTTCTGCCGGGGGATGAGACCGGTGATTGCCACAAGTTCACCTGCGCCCTGGCAAAGGCCTGTGAAACCCGGGGTGTGACCTTTTTGATGAATACCCGGGTGGAGGCCATCGACACCGGCAATGGGAAGATCACCGGTATCAGAACCTCCGCCGGCACCCTGAGTGCCGACCGCTATGTGTTGGCCATGGGGTGTGAGTCACCCCGGGTGCTGGGCAGGATCGGAATTCACGTGCCCGTTTACCCCCTCAAGGGCTACTCTCTGACCATGCCGATCCTGGATGAGGTCAGGGCCCCCCAATCCACGGTGATGGACCAGAAATACAAGGTGGCCGTTACCCGCTTCGACCAGCGCATCCGGGTGGGCGGGGTGGCGGAGATCGCCGGGGACAACAAGGACCTGCCGCCACAACGCCGCGCGGCCATCGAGTACGTGGTGCGCGATCTATTCCCCGGCGGTGGCGCGATTGAGACGGCAGAGTTCTGGGCCGGGCTGCGGCCCATGACCCCGGACAGCGTGCCCATCCTGGGCAGTACAAATTATGACAATCTGTTCCTGAACATAGGTCACGGGACGCTGGGGTGGACCATGTCCCTGGGCTCGTCAAGGTTCGTGGCTGATCTGGTCGGCGGCCATTCCACGGATATCGATCCCGACGGCCTGGGCCTGGATCGCTACGCCTGAGTAGGGCGCAGCAACCGTTCCACATCCTCGGCCGGCGCCAGCCGGCTATACAGGTAACCCTGTCCTTGCACGCAGCCATGATCCAGCAGCAAGTCCCGCTAACAGGATGAACGAATCCCCGCCGAAGCGGGCCGCACAGGTCGGGTGGCAGACGGAGATGAAAGCCAGTCGGACGGTCGAGGCTGCACGTGCCGGGAGGCAGGTAGGGGGTTTGCGGTGGTGGCCGACGAGGTGCGCACCCTGGCGCTGGGCTCTAATGAGCCACCTGTACCACCAGAGACACCCGTCGATTGCGAGCTCGACCCTCCGCAGTGTCGTTGTCTGCCAGGGGGCGGGTAGCCGCCAGACCTACCGCCTCCAGCCGCTCTGGTTCCAGGCCCTGACGGATCAGGTGGCGCACCACCACCGTGGCGCGATGAGCGGAGAGTTCCCAGTTGGAAGGGAAGCGCTCGGTGGTGATGGGGCGGTCGTCGGTATGTCCTTCAACGGCAATCCGCTTCACCTCCGAGCTCAATAACGGAACGAGTGCCTCCAGCAGCCGAACCCCCTCGGGCAAGAGTTCGGCGCGGCCGCTGGGGAAGAGGATCCCCTCACTCAGCCGCAATTCCACCTGGCCGGGGGTGGCCAGGATCTCCACCTGATCCGACATGCCCGTATCTGCCAGGGAGATATCCACGGCCCGGGCCAGCCGTTCGGCATCGCCCGGGGACAGGGGATCCACCAGCGGGGGAATGAGTTCGGGGCGTTGCGCCTGGCCCGGTTGCACAAAAAAGGGATCCACCAACTCCCGCTGCCGTGTCTCCTCGTTGACCTGAGAGTAGGCCAGCAGCAAGACGAAGAAGACGACGATGAGGGTGAGCAGGTCCAGGTAGGTGAGTAGCCAGATATTCTCATCTTCCTTCGGCGGTTCCTGGGCAAACTCGAAGGGGCGTGTGCGCCGGCACAGAGGCTCTTCCAGCTGCTCCGGCGGGGCGCCTCCGGCCCCGTGGCGGCGGGAGACCGGACCATGATGCGTCCCCCCCATGCGCCAATCGGACCCATGTTCAGGCATCGTGCCGGCCTTTGGGCTCCGTGGCTGCGGCGTCCTCCCCCTCCTCTGGCAGGGGTGTGTTGGTTCGCAGGTCATCCTTGTGCTGAGCCATGAAGGAACGGAGGGTCTCGCGGATATGCGCGGGAGAGCGCCCCTTGCGCATCAGGGTGATCCCCTGGCGCACCATGTTCATGAGAATCATGCGCTCCTCGGTGCGCCGCTCCAGCTTGATGGCGATGGGCCGGAAGACCAGGTTGGCCAGGATCAGTCCGTAGAAAGTGGTGATCAGGGCCACCCCCAGATTGGTGGCGATGATACCGAAGTCGTCGGTCTGGGTGGCCAGGAGCATGTTGATCAGGCCCACCAGGGTCCCCAGCATGCCGAAGGCCGGGGCGTATATAGCCATGGAGCGAAACACCTGGGCCTCGGCACTCTCCCTGCGCCGCAGCTGCACCATGCGCCATTGCAGAAAGTCATCGATGTCCTCCAGCGGTGTACCATCGATCACCAATTGTACCCCGGCCCGCAGGAAGGGGTTGCGGATGGCCTCGATACGGTCGTCCGCCGCCGCCAGTTCACCGCTGAACCAGAGCCGAGAGACCTCGACGATCTCGTCGAGATCGTCCCGGTAAAAATAGTGCTCGTTGCGAAGCACCAGCCAGAAGACTCGGAAGACTCGCAGCATCTCGCTGAGGGGGTAACTCATCAGGGTGGCCGCCACGGTCCCCCCGAGCACAATCCCCAGGCCCGGCAAGTTGAGGAAGGCCCCCAGGTCCTGGGAGGTGAAGGCGAGGATGCTCACCAAGAGCACCAGCCCGCCGAGCATGCCCAATAGTGTCGAGGGATTCATGGCGCTTGAGTGTACCTACCCGGATGTCTCGGGGCCACATCGTGTCCGGGTCTCTGGCAAGATAGGCACCTTCAACGTCTAGGGATCCGGAACGCGGTATGGCGCACCTGTTACGCATCGTGATGATTCACGGCCATCTTGAGGGGGTGGTCGAGCTGGATGTGGATGGCCACACCAATATCTGTGGCACCAACGCCTCGGGCAAGACCACCCTGCAGCGGCTGGTGCCGGTGTTCTACGGTGAGTTGCCCAACAAGGTGGTGCCCAGAACACGGCAGAAGTTCGACGCCTTCTACTTGCCGCACCGTAACAGCTATCTGGTCTACGAATACCGTCGTGAAGCGGGCGACGTCTGTCAGGCGGTACTCACCCGCAAGAGCGACGGCGGTGTGGAATATCGCTTCGTCAGTGGACCCTATCGCCCCGAGGACTACCTGGTCACGAGCGAGGATGGTGTGACCGCACTGGACTATGCCCAGTGGGCCAACGGCCTGCGCCGCCAGGGTGTCGAGGTGTCGCAGAAACTTGCTGCCAGCTCCGAATATCGCGCGGTGATTCAGAACGATTTCACCCAGCAATACGGCAACAGCCGCGAGGCACTGCGGCTGCGCCAGATGGCGGCCCGCTTCAGCCTGGTGCGTGCGGGGCAGCGCATCCGTCACATGGAAAAACTGGTCTCGGCGGTGCACGCCAAGGAGGGCAAGATGGACACCCTCAAGACCATGCTGGCGGCCATCTTCGAGGAGGACGGTGTCGAGCTGCCGGTGACGCGCATCCGCAACACCAAGGCCCGGGAGTGGATCGCCCGCATGCGTCAGTCCATGCGTCTGGCCCCTCTGCAACGCACCTTGGGAGAGTTGCAGCGACTCGATCGTGAGGTCGCGGATCTGGAGGTGTCGCTGTGTCAGCTTCGGCCCCAGCTCAAGGCCGACCTCCACCGTGCCGAGCGCGCCGGCGCTGACCTTGAGGGTCGGCTCAATGCGCTGCGACGTGAGTTCCAGGAGCGCGATCAGGCCCATGAAGAAGCCCGTGGCGCCCTCAACGACCGCATCAGCGAGCTGGACAGCGAACTGGATCAGACGCGACGCGTGCTCGACGACCTGCAGCGTCAGTTCGAGGCCTTCAAGGAGGCCGACATGCCCGGGCTTGAGCGCGATCTTGAGGCACTGCCCCATTGGCGCGAGGAGTGGCAGCAACTGCGTGATCACCTGGAACTGATGCAGCAGGCGGCGCAGGAGAGCAGGGTGCGCCTGAATGCCCGGCTGGTGGAGCTTGGCGACCTGCTCGAACGCCGCGGCGATGAGACCCAGGCGCGCATCGATGCCCTCGACAAGGAGAAGGAAGCCTGCCGAGCGGCCCGGAGTGAAAAAGAACAGCGCCTGGAGACCGACTATCAGGACCGCCGAAAGGCACTGGATGAGGGTTACCGCAGCCGCCTGGATGAGGGCGCCACCCGGCTTGCCGAACTCAAGGCCCAGCTGGCCCATGACAGCCAGACGACCGAGGAGGTCCACGAGGCCCAGCAGGTTCAGGCCCGGGTCGACCAGGCTCAGAGCGAACAAAATGCGGCCGCCGCCGCAGTGGAGGCGGTACGCGGCGAACTCGAAGCGCGCAAGCGTGAGCGCGATCCAGCCGAGCAGGATCTGGAGCTTGCCCGTCAGCAGTGCTCCCGGGCCGAGCTGCGCCTTGATGGGTTGCTGATCCAGCGGGATCCTGCCCAGGGCAGCCTGCGCTATTTTCTGCGCCACCATCGCCCGGGTTGGGAGCAGAGTCTCGGCAAGGTGATCGCCCCGGAACTGCTTGAGCGCCGCGACCTGGCCCCGCAGTTCAACGACGCTGCCAGCGATGATCTCTATGGGCTGGTGGTGGATCTCGCTGCCATCGCCCTGCCGGATCATGCCTGGGATGAGACCACCTTGCTGGCCGAGATCGAGACTGCCCAGCAGGCACTGCACCAGGCGGGAAAGGCCAAAGAGGCGGCCGAGAAGGCGCTCAAGGCCCATAACGATAAGGTTCAGGAGGCCTCTGCACGCCTCGATCGTGCCCGCACCGCACACCGCCACGCCGCTGAAGAGGTGGACTATGCCCTGCAGGCGCGCAGCCAGTGCCAACAGCGCCACGATGCGGCCCGTCAGGCACGTCGGGCTGCCTGCCGCGAGGCCCTCGAAGAACAGGAGACTCTGCAGCAGGCACTGAATGAGGAGCGGGAGCAGTCACTGCAGGCGCTGGCCGAAACCCACCATGCCCAGCGCCGGGCGCTCAACGACGAATTCCAGGGGCTTCTCGCCGGTTTTGATGAGCAGATCGCCCAGTACCGACGCCAGTTGGCCGAATTCAAGGAAGAAAACCGCCGTCAGCGCGAGGAGCTCGAGGCCGCCTTCGAGCGTGAACTGGCCGAGCAGGGCGTGGACACCGCCAGCCTCAACGAGACCCGCTCACGCTCTAAAGCACTAGAGCAACGTATTCGTCAGACCGAGGGCCGTCGTGAGGAACTCGAAGCCTACACGCGCTTCATGCGGGTGGACTGGGGCGAGCGCAAGCCGCACCTGATGGCCCGGCAGACCGAGCTTGGCCGCGAGCACCAGAGCGCCATCCGCGAGCGGGAGCAGCTCAAGCAGCAGTTCGAGACGGCTCGGAAAGAACATCGGGCAGCGATCGCTGATCTCGAAAAACGTCGCGCTGCGGAACAGCAGCTGGTCGACACCCTCGCACCGCTGCTCACCCGGCTCGATGCGCTGCACCTGGACTCCGCGCCGGCATCCCAGGGTGAGGTTCCAGGGGATGTCTCAGAGCGCATCGAGCGCGTCCGTCAGGGGCTGGCGGATCACGTTCGCACCCAGGACGAACTGCGTCAGGGCTGTCAGAACATGGAGTCCGACCTCATCAAGGGCGCCAGTGCGGATTTTCATGAGACCCTGGATGCGGAGCGCGCCCGGCTCGAAGACACCAGCCCCCGGCGCATGCTCGGTGTGCTGGCGGGCATGCTCCAGTTGCTGGAGGGCCGACAGGAGCAACTCCAGCAGGAAGGACGCAACATGGGGGACGACCTGGACAAATTCTTCACCGTGTTCCGCGACCTCAACCGACGCATCAACGCCCAGAGCCGACGCCTCTCCGACGAGGTGGCCGATGACCTCAAGCTGGAGGGCATCGGCCGCGCCGAGGTGAAGATCCAGTCCACCATCGATGAGCTGGGTTTCTGGGAGCCGCTCAAGCGCTTCACCCAGCACTACCGGGAGTGGCGTGACTCCGGCCAGCCGCTGCCGGGCGACGATTATCTGGATGCCCTGGCCGACGTGGTGGAGTTGTTGCGTAGCGATCAGCAGTACAGCTTCGAGAGTCTATTGCGCTTGGAGCTCCACCTGAACGAGGGGGGCACGGACCTGGTGATCAAGAGCGACCGCCAGTTGCTGGAGTCCTCCAGTCACGGCATGGCCTACCTGATCCTCTGCAAGTTCCTGCTGGCCTTCACCCGGTTGCTGCGCGGCGAAGCCCAAGTGACCATTCACTGGCCCATCGACGAGATCGGTACCCTGGCTTATCCCAACGTGGAGAAGATCTTCAACGCTTGCGACAACAACTGCATCCATATTGTCGGCGCCTTCCCCAACCCGGAGTCGGACGTGCTGCTGCTGTTCCACAACCGCTACCTGATTGACCGCGATGCGTCGGACTCCGGCAAACGCCGGCTCAAGCGCATCGAACCGCGCCTGAGCCGCCTGGCTCAGCGCCTTCAGGCCCGCGCCGAGGAGGTGGCACCATGATCGAACAGGGTCCCTTGCTGGAGCGCCTGCTGGCCGGCGATTTCATCTGCGCGGTGAGTGACGAGGCCGCCTTTCGTCATCTTCAGGATGAGTCGATCCGCGAACAGATCGACGCCTACCTGCGTCCGCTCAATCGTCGCCTGGCCACCAACACCGACGGCACGGTTTACTTCCTCGCCTGGCTGCGGCTCGATGAGGCCGCCCGGGAGCAGCTTTCGCGCCAGTTGGGCGACACCGTGGGGAGCCTGATGCCGATGCTGGAGTGGTTGCAGTGGGTACAGGAGGCATTGGGCCGTGATGGCCTGGCGGGCCCCGGTGACGTGCTCAAGCCCGCCGACTTCAGCTCCCGTTGCGAGGACCACCAGGGCTTGCGTGAGCGCCTGGAGCGGCTGGCCTCCGACCCCTTCTTCGGCTCCCAGAGTGACCAGCTGGACGCCCAGCTCAAGCAGGTCTTCAAGCGCCTCAAGGAACACGGTTACCTGCAGCAGCCCCATGCCGATCGCCAGTACTACGTGGTGACCGGCAAGATCGACTACCTGATCGACCTGGTCCGATTCATCCGCGATGAGGAGAATCTGCCCATTGAAGATCAGGCGCCCACTCAACAGAGCCTGCTATGAGCGGCAGCGATCCCCATGCCCTGGAGAGCCGGCTGATCAGCACCGGTGTCGAGCGCCTGGCGCTGCTGGGCAAGCATGCCGAGACGCTGATGGCCGGCTACGCCTGCGATGAGGTGCCGCTGGAAGGGTTGAGCACCACCGCGCTGAATCGACTGTTGGCGGCGCGCATCCTGTGGCGGCCCGACGAACACAGTGGCGTCAAGCTGGCCCCCAAAGTGCGTGAGCTGATCGCCGAGATGCTGGCCGACGAGACCCGTCGCCACGTCAATGCCGACGTGGCCGAGACGCTCGAGCTGGTGCGCACGCTGGTGCAGAGCTATCGGGAGGCCCGCGACGCTGGCGAGTACTGGCGTCAGGAACAGCAGCTTCTGCGCCTGCGCCAGGAGGTGGACGACCTGAACGGCCGCTTTGCCGACGCCATCGACAGCCTGTGGCGGCGGCTCAACAGCGACTTTGGTTTCGTCAGTCGCCTGGGCGACAAGGTCCGCGAGAACGAGCGCGCCCAGAAGCAGATCGTGCGCCTGCTGGACGGCCTGGAACTGATCAAATTCGACGAACTGATTGAATTGGTGGGCAGCGATGGCGCCCTGCGCAAGCTACTGGTGAGCGGTCTGCAGCAGCAACTCACCCAGCACTACACCAGCCTGCGGGAGGTGCAGCGGCGGCTGATCGAGCTGATGGCGCGCTTCCGTCAACAGCAGTCGCGCAGCCGCCTGGTGGCCGGCATGGTCGGGTTTTTGCGTGAGCACCCGAACTTCGTGCCCGGCAACTACGCCCTGCGCAGCCAGGTGCCGGAACTGATCAATCGGGCAGCGCCCATCATGCCTGCGGGTGCCGTGGCCCTGGACCACGATGCTGATGCCCGTCTGGTCGCTGAGCTGATTCACCACCTGCCTCGGCCCGCATCACGCCCGGAGCCGGTCACTGCCGCCGGCGCCGCCGAATTGCCCGAGGACACCCGGGTGACCGCACGCCAGCAGGCCCTCAGGGAGGATGTGGAGGGGTTCTACCTGGCGGTGGTGGATCATGACGGTGAGGCGCTGAGCGCGCTGGCGTATCTGCAGGAAAGTGATCTGGAGTGGGACCCGGAGATCTGGCTTTTCCAGGTGATCGCCGATTATCAGGGTCTGCCTGGCAGTGAACAGCGTGCCTTCCGGTTGCGTCAGGTGGAGACCCAGGCCAGCCCCTTCAACCATCTGTATCTGATCCACGATGTGCAACTGCAATTGGCACTGCTGCCGGCATGAGCCTGTCACCGGTTGCTTACAGGGTGCTCCGTGAAGTGCGCAAGAAGCTGCGCCATGAGCCCTGCGTGGACAAATCCCGCCATGGCAAGGTCATGGCGGAGATCGAGGCCTGGTGCCATGAGCACGATGTGGTGCTGGGCATGCGGTGTTCCAACCGAACCTTGCGCTTCGACCGCGAACTGCTGGCGCAGATCAACGAAGCCCTGGAGGCCTCGGGGCTACCAAGCATTGAGGCGAACCTCAGCGGCCTGACGACTGCCGAGCAGGCCCGCCACGGCAACCGTGAGGAGAAGGGCGTACGCGAAAGTCCGCGGGACCATCGCGTGCTGGTCAGCCTGCCCGCCGCCACCCCGCTGCCCGGTATCGCCCCGGCACCCCGGGACGTCCATGATCTTGACTGGCGCCATATCGACCTCTCCGCCTTCGATGTCCTCGTGCAGGTGGAGAACCTGGACAGCTTCTACGACCTGGCCCCCGACCTTCCCGCGTTGGCGCGCTGGTCCCGTCCACTGCCGCTCTATCGTGGCGACAGTCATTATGGTGGTGGCTTTGCCAGGTTGGGCCAGGCCTGGGCCAGCACGGGCAGGCCGCATGTTTACTTCGGCGATTTTGATGTGGTTGGCCTTCACAACGCCCTGAGCAGCGGCGCCACCGATCTGCTGCTGCCCCCCATCGCCTGGCTGGCCGAGCATGCCACAGTCGAGCACCTGCCGGCAGAGCAGCAGCCCTACCAGCCCGCCCTGCGTGACCACGCGGCTCGGCTGCCCTCGGGGCACCCTCTTGCCGGCTATCTGGCCATCCTGCTTCAGCAGCAGCGCGGCCTGCGCCAACAATGGTTCGGTACCCGCCTGGCGGCTGTTGCGGTGTTTGCCTAGAGCGGCTGCTCGATGGCCATCTCATCGAGTTTGTTACGTCTGTTTGAGCCCTGCTACCAGCAATTGCTCCATCCCCTCGGCCGGCATCGGGCGGCAGAACAGGTAGCCCTGTCCCTGCACGCAACCATGATCCAGCAGGAAATCCCGCTGCACGGTGTTTTCAATGCCCTCGGCAATGACCTTCATGCCGAGCGTCTCGCCCAGCCCAATAATGGCCCGGATAATGGCGGCATCCTCAGGGTGGTTTGCGGGGTCATCCTTCATGTCGGAAACGAAGGATTGATCGATCTTGATGGCATGTACTGGCAGGCGCTTGAGATAGTTGAGCGAGGAATAGGCGGTACCGAAGTCATCGATGGAGACGCGCACCCCATGGCCATTGAGGTCGGTCAGGATGCGGATGGTCTGCTCAACGGAACTCATGGCTGCACTCTCGGTGATCTCGATCTCCAGGTCACAGGCGTCCAGACCCGTGTTGTTCAGCGCGGCTAGAATGCGTTCGATGATATCGGGCTGCTGGAACTCGCGAGCCGACAGGTTGACCGCCACGGGCACCGTGGGAATGCCCCGGGCCTTCCAGGCGCGAATCTGTTCGCAGGCTTGCCGCAGGATCCGAGGCCCCAGGGCGAGGATGAATCCGGTCTCTTCCGCCAAGGGGATGAAACGCCCCGGTGAGATCATGCCCCATTGAGGGTGACACCAGCGCACCAGGGCTTCCAGGCTGAGCACGCACCCACTGACCAGATCCACTCGGGGCTGGTAAACAAGATGGAATTCATTTCGTTCCAGCGCCTGGCGCATGGCCTGGTCCAGTTCCATGCGTTCCTGAAGTGCCGCGTCCATTTCCGAGGTGTAAAAATGATAACAACGTCGACCCTCGGCCTTGGCGCGATACATGGCTGCATCGGCATGACGTATCAGCTCCTCGGGGCGATCACTGTCGCCAGGGTAGACGGCGATGCCCATGCTCACGGTTACGAACACTTGGTGGGGGTGCAGTGACACGGGGCGACTCAGCTCCGCCTGAAGCTTTTCGATCACCGGGATCACTCCCTGCACATGCTTGAGCTTGGATAGCAGCAAGATGAACTCATCCCCGCCGAAACGGGCCACCGTGTCTCCCTCGCGCAGCAGGGCGCGCAGGCGTTGAGCGATCTGTGTCAGCAATTGGTCGCCCTGGGCATGACCCAGGGAGTCGTTGACCACCTTGAAATCATCCAGGTCGATGAAGACCACAGCCAGGGCATGCTGGTCCCGCCGGGCCTGGGCGATTGCCTGACCGATCCGATCCAGCATCACGCTGCGATTGGGCAAGCCGGTCAGTGGGTCGTGAAAGGCGAGGTATTCCAGGCGCTCGGTCAGGGCGCGCTTATCGGAGATATCCTCCGCCAGCTTGATGTAGTGCGTCACCTTGCCCTGAGCGTCCCGGATGGGTGAGATCCTCGCCTGCTCCCAGTAGGGCTCACCCGAGCGCGTGCGATTGTTGAACTCGCCTTCCCAGGTTTCGCCGCTGCGGAGGGTTGTCCATAGTTGGTGATATTTTTTGATGTTGTTGTCGCTGTAGCGCAGTATTCCCGGGCGCCGCCCCAGTACCTCCTCACGGGAAAAGCGGCTGATGTCACAGAACCGCTGGTTCACGTACTCAATCACGCCATCAGTGTTGGTGAGCATCACCACCGCGGGGCTTTGCTCCACCGCATAGGCCAGTCGCTCGCTGTGTTCCTGGGCGAGTTTGCGCTCGGTGATATCCAGGCTGGAACCCAGGATCTTGCTCAAGCGTCCGTCCACGCCATAAACGGGGGAGGCTTGATAGAGGATCCACCGCCATTCGCCAGCCTGATGGCGCATGCGCACCTCGATACGAAATCGCCCCCTTGGCTGACGCGTGTACTGCTCAAAGAGACGAATATCCTCTTCCTGTTCGTCCGGATGGATCAACGACCGCCAAACCTCCAGATCATTGGGCAGTTCGTGATCCTGGTAGCCGAGTTGTGCCTTGAGTTCCCGTGAGAGCATCACGGTTCCGTCGGGTTTCCACTCGAACAAGCCCACGTTGCCACCCTGTACCGCCTCCCATAGCCATTCCTGATCCCGGAGTCGTGCCGTCATGTCCATGTCCATGCAGTAAAGGCGTGAGCCATCCTTGGCATGGGGCACCAGCACATGGCTGGAAAGCACTCTCACGGGGTGTCCCTCCCGATGGCGCAGGACCAGCATCTCCGAGGGGGGCAGATTGACGCCTTCACGCACCTGTCGCATGCGCTGGGCAAAGATATCTAGATCCTCCGGCGGAATGATGAGGTCTGCCAGGTTGGCGCCCAGGGCCTCATGGGCAGAATAGCCATACAGATGCTCGCTGGCGGGATTCCAGTAAACCACCGTTCCATCCAGCCGGTAACCCTGAATGGAGATGTCCGGCACGGTATCCAGGAGCTGGGTCAGGCTTGCCTCATTGTCCCGCAGGGCTTCCTCGGCCTCACGGTTTGTGAGGTCTGGAGGGGCGGCGCGGCAGTCATCCGGTGTTCGGGGGGCATCTCCAGATCGCGTGACGCGAAAGCGCAACCATGCGAGGGTGTCCCGTAGAATGGCCTGAGTTCGCTCGCGTAAGCGCTTGCTGTCCACGCTGGTTGTCCGGTTGAAGCTGATCCGCAAGGGTAACGCGAGCCGGGCAGCAGTCACAGTCTTTCGGTCTTCGTCATCGGCCTTCACTCTTGACGGGGCCTTGTGCAATCACGCGCAATGGAGTGCAACGTCAATCAACGACCTTAATGGCAACAGGAGGCAGCATGGAGACCACCACGCTCACGAACATCCCTTTCGAGGCCTCACGTATTGCTCTGGGCACCTGGGCGATCGGCGGCTGGATGTGGGGTGGCACCGATGACGAAACCTCCATCGGTACCATCCATGCCGCCCTGGATCAGGGTATCAACCTCATCGATACGGCGCCCGTTTACGGTTTTGGCAAGTCCGAGGAACTGGTGGGCGAGGCCATCCGCCGCCGCGGTGGTCGCGACCGCATCCTCATTGCCACCAAGGTGGGCCTGGAGTGGACCGCAGAGGAGGCCGTCTTCCGTAACGCGGGCGCCGAGCGCATCCGTGCGGAAGTGGAGGACTCCCTACGCCGGCTGCAGACGGATTACATTGACCTCTATCAGGTCCACTGGCCCGACCCGGCGATTCCTGTTGAGGAGACGGCCGAGGCCATGGCCCGGCTGTTGCAGGAAGGCAAGATACGCGCCGTGGGCGTGAGCAACTTCAGCCCCGCACAGATGGATGCCTTCCGCCAGGTCGGCCCGCTGCATACCTGCCAGCCGCCCTATAACCTCTTCGAGCGGGGTATCGAGGCGGATGTGTTGCCCTACTGCCGCGATAACGGTATCGGCGTCCTTGCCTACGGTGCGCTCTGCCGTGGCCTGCTCAGCGGTCGTATGGGACCTGATACCACCTTTGAAGGCGACGACCTGCGTCAGTCCGACCCCAAGTTCCAGGCGCCGCGCTTTGCCCAGTACCTGTCCGCGGTCCAGGCCCTGCAGGGGTTCGCCCGGGATCGCTTCGGCAGCGATGTTCTGCATCTGGCCGTGCGCTGGTTGCTGGATCAAGGCGCGGATATTGCCCTCTGGGGCGCCCGCCGCCCCGACCAGGTGGCCTCTGTCCACCGTGTGAGCGATTTGAAACTGACTCCGGAAGATCGTGAAGAGATCGACCGCATCCTCGGCACCCACGTCACCGATCCGGTGGGCCCTGAGTTCATGGCACCCCCCGCGCGTTCAGGTCATTAACGATCGGTCGCGGGAGCAACCCGCACCGTTCGGGCCAGAGGAAACCTCGTGTCCGGGATGGGGTCTACATGATGCGTACGGTCTACCCGATGAGGAGAAGGCGATGAATGCCAGCAAAATATTGAACCAGCTGCTGCAGCAGGCTGGTGGTCAATCAATGGGTTCTCAACGGGGCGGTGGAGGGGCAGATATCAACGGGTTGCTGGGAGGGTTTTCCCGTCAGTTGGGTGGCGGCGGGAGTGCTGGGTCTGCCCAGCAGGGGGGCGGTTTGGGCCTGGATATGAAGAGCCTGCTGGGCGGCGGTGCCCTGGGATTGCTGGTGGGTTCCAAACGTGGTCGCAAGCTGGGTGGGAAGGCACTGAAATACGGCGCACTTGTTGGCGTTGGGGCGCTGGCCTTGAAGGCCTGGCAGAACGCACAAGGGGCTAACAACGCCGCGCCGGCTGACGGCCAGCCGATGGAGCGCCTGGCTGATCAGCCTCGTGAGCGTCGAAGTCTTGAACTCCTGCAGGCCATGATCATGGCGGCCCGCGCTGATGGTCACATTGATGATCAGGAGCGCGCACTGATCACTGAACAGATCGATGCGCTGGGGGCAGATCAGGAATTGCATGCCTGGACTGAGCGTCAGCTTCGTGAGCCACTGGATGCCCAGGCCCTGGCGGCTCAGGTGGATTCACCTCAGGCAGCGCGCGAGGTGTATCTGGTCAGCGTCGCGGTGGTGAATGAGCAAAACCCCATGGAGCGCGCCTGGCTCGATCAACTGGCCCGGGCGCTTGCATTGCCCAAAGAGGTTGTGGATGAATTGGAACGTCTTGGTCGTGATGAAGCGACAGGAGTACCATAGCGGCATTTAATCGTCCTGAGCCAGCCATGAAGAAAAAAATACTTGTTGTTCTGATCATTATTGCGATTGCCATCGTATCGTTTACCTGGTTTCGGTGGGGGCCGGACTCGTGGGAGGTGCAGATTACCGGCATTACCGGTGATGGAAAGGATGTCCAGTACCGTATTGAGACAGTCTATGCCGGCACCTCCGAGACACTGATCTTCCGCAATGAGGATGCCGGGCTCCTTCCGCCATATTTCAAGTTTGACTCGGCAGATCTGCAGTCCATTGCGCGTCGGGTGAAGGAGACGTGCCCGGAAGAGCCCGTGGTGGTCAACGGCTATGGCTGGCGTATTGCCTTTCTGAGTATGTTCCCTAACGCGACATCCATTGATGCGCCTGAACGTTGCATCCAGGCGGTATCCCGTCCTCAGGATTCGGAACCTGATAACCCATAGGCTGGACGCACCGCATGATCAAGCTTCGAACCTACGTCTTCATGGACTCGCTCCAGCCGCAATTGGCGCAGTACATGGCCACCGTCTCTCAGGGTTTTCTGCCGGTGCCCGGGGATGCCTGCCTGTGGATTGAGGTATCGCCGGGGATGGCCGTACACCGCCTGACCGATATGGCACTGAAAGCAACACGGGTGCGACTGGCCCAGCAGGTGGTGGAGCGGGCCTATGGCTCCATGGTGATCCATCAGCGAGATCAGAGCGACGTGCGCGAGGCCGGACGCATGCTGCTCTCCCGATTGGGGGCTCGCCAGGAGGATCGAGAGACCTGTCGGGTGGCCTGGCAGGAGGTCATTCGCGGGATCACGCCGGACCATAGCGTGCTCATCAACCGCCAGAATCGTCGTGGCTCCATGATCTTGCCGGGGCAAAGCATGTTCATCCTGGAGACCGAGCCGGCGGGTTACGTGGTGTATGCCGCCAACCAGGCGGAGAAGGCTGCCAGCATTCAGCTGATCGATGTGCGGGCGGTGGGTGCCTTCGGTCGGCTTACGTTTTCGGGCAGCGAGGCGGATGTGGACGAGGCCGCGCAGGCGGCCCTGGCGGCCATCGAAAGCCCCGCCGGGATCTGAACCGAACGACTCCAACTGAACAAGGGAGCCTGGTCATGCATCGTCGGGAACTGCTGGGGCTTCTGTCCCGCCATCAAACGCGCTTCATCGAAGAGTCGGCTCATCTGGATCGCGCTCGGGCCTTTGTTGACGCCCATGAGGATTGTTTCCACTGCGACCTCTGGCCGGGGCATGTCACCGGCTCGGCCTGGGTGGTCAGCCCCGACCGACGCCAGGTTTTGTTGATGCATCATCGCAAGCACGACCAGTGGTTCCAGCCCGGGGGGCATGCTGATGGCGATGCCGACATCCTGAGGGTGGCCCTGCGCGAAACTGCCGAGGAGACCGGCGTGGAGCCGAGCCATATTCGCCTGGTGAGTGAGGCAATCTTCGATCTCGACATCCATGTGATCCCGGCCAGTCCCCGCGGCCCGCGGCATGAACATTTCGACGTGCGTTTTCTGGTGGAGATGGATGATGACATGCCCATCCCCGGCAATGATGAGTCTCACCAGGTTATCTGGGTGCCATTGATGCATGTTTCCCGCTACAACAACAATCGATCCACCCATCGCATGGTGGAAAAGACACGCCGCCTGCGCAGCGTGCTCGAGGCCTGCGCCTGAGCCGGCTAAAACGGTAGGCGCAGGGCTGCGAGACGCCACCAGAAAAGATTGTCACGGTACAGCACCATGTCCACGGTTTCGCCATCTTCCTCGGCAATACTGATCACGAAGCGGTCGAATGCCTCGTAGCCCATGGAGATCTGCACATCGTCCCGCGGCTCAAGTTCCATACCCTCCGTTCCGTCTGCCACGGGCATGTAACCGCGCAGGATGGCGCCCACTGCCGCGGGGGAGACCACGGCATCCACCAACGGCCTGAGCAGGGCGTCTGCCACGGCCAGGCCCATGGCAGCGAAGGGGCTGTCGCGCATGGCCCGGTTGAGTTCACCGGACAATGAGTCGCGAAGGGCCTCGTGCACATCCTCACGTACCGCTGGGAAATCCACATAGCGGGACAGACGCTCGGTGTCTCGGGCTTCGGCCGCTTCCCGCATCTGATCCACGGCGTGATAAGGGGAGTAGAACACGCCGATGACCATGGCCAGCAGGCCCAGGACGGTCAGGGGTTTGATGAGCATCTTCATGGCGGTGAGGGTCCGAGAGGTTGCAGCGGTGATACTGGGCGCCCGGATTGCCGCGGGCAGGAGCGTGACGCTCAGTCTCATTCAAAGGGCGGTATTCTCCGGATCGAGACGAGAGTGTCAAAGCCTGTTTGAGCCAGTGCTCAATAGATGGCGCCGCCGGATTCCACGTAGGCCTGCAGGATCTGGGTGGCCTCGGGCCGTAATACATCCCGTTGCACCTGGATGCCGCGCTGGGTGAGTGTTTCGGTCCAGTGGTCGGGTTTGGCCCCTTCGTCAAAGCCGATCTCGCGCACATCCTCATCCCGGGCGCCGCAGATCACCCGGGAGACCCCGGACCAGGGTATGGCCCCCAGGCACATGGCGCAGGGTTCGGCGGAGGTGACCAGGGTGTGATGCAGTCGGCCGCCATCACTTAGATCGTGGTTGCCGAGGCGTTTTTGTGCCAGGGCCATGGCCACCATCTCTGCATGCAGGATGGAGCAATGGGCGCTGGTCACGAGGTTCAGGCCCGGCGCCACCAAGTGCCCCTCGGCATCGAACACTGCGGCCCCGAAAGGCCCGCCGCTGCCTTGAGTGACGTTCTCCCGGGCCAGCGAGATCACGAAGCGCATCTGCTCTTCTTCGTGATGCAGCGGCATCCAGTCTCCGCTCAGCCTCTCCAGCAGCCACTCGGGCAACCGTATCTTCAACTCTGGCATGTCCATGATGATCTCAAGACCCGTGTCAGTGCATCTGGTGGACATGATGCCGCATTCACGCTTTGGTGAACACTGGCCCGTTGGGTTGCGCGTCAATTGCTCGCAATGGCTTCATGTGCCCGGTTTTTCCGTGCCCTGATTTTTCGGAATGCGACGCGGCTTGATCAGGTTGTCCCACCAGGGCCGAAGCACCTTGACCCCAGGGCCGGTCCTTTCCCAACGCCCGTTGGGGTGACGAATCCAGTTGGGTTGGTTGGGGAGTTTTTCTAGGTCGAGGCGGTACCAGAACCAGCCGAGATGGCGTCGCATCGCGTCACGGTCCCCGTCATATTCCTCGTTGCAAATCGCCTGTTCTGTTTGCTGGATCTCTCGGAGAATGCTTTTGTCAGGTGGTTGGGTCATAAAAGCTACAATATAGCGGTAGATGGCTTCCGCTTCTGCGGAGTTGTAATGTCTTACATGGAGTCCTTGTAGAAATATTAAGCGGCCAATTCCATACGGTCCTGGAACCTCGCCCTTTTTTCCATCTAGCGGCGGTGGTACAAGTGTGATATTGGTGTTTGAATAGGTCATTGGTCTATGAAGGTAACCTTCATCAAAAATGAAAAAAGACGTATCCCTCCATTTGATACTGTCATGTTTGGCGCTAAGCTTTTTCGGGGTGTGTGTTACTTGGTGTTTGCGGTCAAAGACGATGAAGCGATTTGCTCGTGTTCTTAAAGAGATCCAAAAGATAACCATTCCGAACGGTAGGGCGATTAAGGAACTTACGAGTAGCCCCAAGCTTGGTTGGTTTGTGGATGTGATAATTCCCGCAATGCCGACTAACGATATTCCCGTCCCAATGCTTGCAAGAGTAGTGCTTGCTGAGAAATATCCAAATATGAGTTTATCGCCTTCCTCCCAGCTTAATCCAGGCCAATAATCTACGGAATCGCCGTTTTGAAATCTAGTGTCACCATTAAGCGGCTCTTCAATATGTTCTGGCGAAAAAGCAATTTCATTTTTTCTACTAAATGTTTCCCCTAGAGGGCTTAAGGATTTTTTTCTTATGACGGCCATTTTCTTTTCCTTGTTTTTTTATTTTTTAGGGATTTTGTGGTTTTTGTTATTTTATTGCTGGTAAGCCTAGGTTTCTGAGTCTATCTATTTCCCTTTGTTTTATTAAGTCGTTCCTTGTGTCTTTGCTAGGCCATGTAATATTTTTTGTTATCTCTAGGTCTATGTTTCTGGGTTCGGTGCTGAATTTGATGTTGCAGATTAATCCGCGAGCCAAATGTCTCGTGTTGACCTCTATGAGGGCTCTTATAAGGATCAGTCTGTCATGATTAAGCTCCTCATGAATCAGCATGTCGGTAATCGAATGTGTGATCCCTGTATGATGGAAAGTTATTTTGCCATCTAGGGTTGGTTGGTTAGGTGAAAATAATCCCGGGGCGATTGTTATTTCAATTAATGCAACACTTTCGATGTTGTTCGAAATTTCCTTATTTTTGAGGGGGCTGCCGCTCCATTGAGGTCTTTTATGAAATGGAATATCGATTCGGTAAGCGATAATTTTTATGCTTGGCTCAGCTGCGGCTCTAAGGATTCTTGTGGTATCTTTTCTTGCTTTTTGTTCTTTGTTTTGGGCTGAGTCCTCTCGTGGCCTGCTAACCCCATAAAGACTACGCCGTATATTTTCTTCTATTGCGCTTAGCTTTGAGGATGAAGTTAGTGTTGTGCCGATTACGCTCATAATTAAGGTTCCGAGTAAAATCGTTTTCGGCATGGTGAAGCTAAGAAAGCTTAGTAGTCCCCCGGTCAATATTAGAGCGCCACCCATCGATCTCTTGTAATCATTGTTTATGAGGCCTGAGTAAATGTACGCTGCCCCGAGGTACATGTCTGCAGTAGCTGCAGTTCGAACAGCTGTTCGGGTGAGAGCTTGTAATATTTCCTTTCGTTTAGCATGCTTGTGAAGAGTATGCGCTCCTCTTTGAGCGAATGTGTGATGTTTGGTTGTTCGTGTTTTGTTAACATATTCGTTTTTTCTATCGGCCCAAAATTGAAATTCCGTAAGGAATAAGGCTACTAAGTTTGAGCTTAGAGAAATTAATGTGATGGCCTTTTCGTTTTTGAATAGTTCGTCCATATGCTGTAAGCTGATTAGCAGGTTAATGCCCATTACTGCTCCCAAGACGGAGCCCAAAGCTCCTCGATAGATGGGATTGGATTGGGTTATTTGACTCAGATCGCCAAGCGTCTTAGAGTTCAGTGGCATAAGAGCTAGAATTACACGCTTTCTGGTCTTCTCGTAGGCTTCATCTAATCCGGGCGGATGATATCGATAAGTGTTTTTAGGTGGTTTTAATAAGTCAGTACGAAGGTAGGCAGAAAGAGGGATGTGGGTGACTTGTAGTTCGATCCCTGCGACTCGCTGTGATATGTTTGCGATCTTTTGCAATACCTCCGAACCGTAGTCAGTATCTCCAGCCGTGGCCGCCTCCGCCAAAGCATCAATCAGCCGATTCAGGGCATCCGGTGCAAAGGTTGCCAACTGCAATCGATCGATCTCCAATAAGGGCTTCATTCGGGGGGCGGTGGTTTCCAGCCATTGGTTGCCGGTGGACCAGTCGATGAGGGATTGGCGGGTTTCGGGGTCTTCCTGGCCCAGGACGGGGAGGGTGTTGGCCTGGGGGTCGAGAAAACATCTCAGATAGGGCAGGGAGGTGTCGCTGTCCAGATCACGGATGCAGTGGATCCATTGCAGGAGTCCGAAGGCACGGTCGTGTGTGCAGGGGCTCCTGGTGTAGTCCTCAAGGGCTCTGGCGTAATGGGATGACTGAAGTAAGGACAGCAAATCCTCATTCAGGGCCTGGAAACGCCGGGCGGCATCCTTTGCCCGTTGATCCCATGCATGGAGGGTGCGATTCATGCGGGGTACGTCCACCTGACGCTGCAGATCGGGCTGAACCTCAATGAGGCGCTGGATCAGGGTGCCCAGGGCGCGTTCGCCGTCAATGGCGGATTGTTCCGCCTCGGCCAGATCCTCCAGGCAGGCATCCATGGACTGGCGTAGATCCCGGGCTTGTTGAAGTGGATCCGGCAGCAGGGCGGTGATCAGGCCGTTGACCTCCCGTAGTTCCACGGCCTCGTTCGACTCAGGCTGGGAAGCCAGAAGGGGGCGGGGGCTGCCCCCGGGCTGACAACCGCGACCAAGCCGGCCCCTGCGCACCGCTTCCCGCCCGAGGTTCAGCGGAAGGCATCGTGGATGTGACGCGGCGTTGGTTCTCGCCTGATGTGTTGCCTCGGCCTCGCTGGAGGGGGCCATTGTCCTGGGGTCATCCGGCGCCAGCCCGCCAAAGGATTCGATGCGGGCCCAGTTCCATTGCGGCTCACTCAGTGCCAATTGATAATCGAATACTTGTCCATCCATGCGATGCGGGAACAGTAGACGGGCGCCCGCAGGGCATTGTGCCGGGCGCTCATCCTTTCCCTGCCAGACTTCAAGATTCACCTCCAGCCAGCTTCCCTCCGGGCCGGCTTCCAGTTCGCGCCACAAATGCCCGTTACGAAAGATATACACTCGGCAACCCGGTCGAATGGCGCCATGCTCGATACCCTGGATATCCAGGGGCCGGTGCAAGGCGACGGCCACCAGTTGATGTACATGACGCCCTGACTCCAGGGTGGGGTCCTTGTCTGGATCCCATTTCTGAACCGTGATGTCCTGGGCCAGAGGCACGTGGTACACACCATGATGCAAATCATGCAGTGGCAGCACGAGGTCCACTGCCTGTCCGGGCAAGCCGGTGAACAGCAGGGTGTGAGCATTGCGGTGATTGTCCACGGGGCGCGGGTAGGCGCTGACCGGGTGATCCAGGTCGCCCCGGGGCTGGGCGGTCACCTCCAGCCCGCGTCCAAGGGCTCGGTCCAAGTCCACATCAAGCCGCAGTGCGTGGGCTTGTTCCAGGAGGGGCGGGTCGTCGAAAAAGGCCGGACCCAGCTCGGGTGCCTGTTGGCAGCCGGGCTGCATGAGGGGGGTAGGTGGGGTGTTGCGGCAGTTGGATACCATGGGGTCAAACTGCCGCACGGCTGGCAGGCCTTCGAAGAACACGTTACTGGAGCCGCCCACGAACTCTGCATACCCGCGCCGGGTGCGAGAGCGTACACCGCCACAGTTGCCCGCCTCGTCGCCCCGGCTGCGGGCGAATCGGGACTGTTGATGACAGAGTGGGTGGCCATTGACGAACACACTGCCGGCGGTGCCTGTGGCGTCCCGACTGTTGGCCACGTTGGTGTACGGGATCGGCTTGCAACTCTTGCCGATCCGGGTCAGGCACACATCAATGCTGGTGAGCAGGCCTTGGGAGCCAGCGTGTACCGCGCTGCGACCGTTGATGGCAATATTGCCGCCCGCGGCGGCCATCTCCCGGGTGGGTTTGTCTTCCTGAGTTTCCAGTGGCTGGCGATGGACGGAACCGGCTTCCATGCCCAGATGGCGCTCGATGGCCTGGGCTACCGCCTCCCGTTCGTGTGAATTCAGGGACTTGACCCTGCGCCCCGCCTCCAGGCCGGTGTCTGGGCAGTGTGCTGGACGGTCAGGTAGGGAGGGGGAGGGCAGTTGCCAGTCCGGGTCGATGTGCCGGTACAGGCTGGCGATGCTGTGGTGACGTATCTGGGCTTGCCCCAGCCAGTCTCTCAAGGCACGGCGACCGTGTTCCAGTGAAGGGAAGACCGGCACACCATGGGCGACGCCAATGGCTTCGTGCGCCAGGGCCACCGTGCCCAAGCCCAGCAGACCCGGGTTGTGCGTTCGCCAGGAGACACTGCCGCCTCGAAGGATGGTGACTGTGTCGGAGTCGTCAAAGAAGTGTACTTCCGTGTTGGAGGCGCCGCTGGCTGAGCGATACATGACATGGCTTCCCTGCGCATGGACATATTCAAGATCATCGCCCGGCCCCTCCCGGAGTTCAAGTCCGAAGGCTGGAACCACCTCACAAAAGGGCTATCCAATCCATACAGATGTATGTCGCTTTTGTTAGGCTGTCGGCCGGTTGGGCCTTGACGGTCCTTTCTGCTCCCAAGGAGTGTTCGTGATGTCTTCCCTCAGACGCCTTGTCACCGCAATCTTTGCCGCTGTATTTGTCGGTCTGGCCGGCTGTGCCACGGGGCCCACTCAGGAACAGACCGGTGCCGTGTTGGGCGGGGCCCTGGGCGGCGTATTGGGCAGTCAGATCGGCGGCGGCACCGGGCGTACGGCGGCCATCATTGCAGGGACGCTGGCCGGGGCAGCGATCGGTGGTTCCATCGGTCGTACCATGGATGAGGTGGATCGGGCACGGTTGTCCAGCACCCTGGAGCGTCAGCCGGATCATCGCACCACCGCCTGGCAGAACCCCAACACCGGCCACACCTACCGGGCCACCCCCACGGATACCTACCGATCCGGTGGGCGCGATTGCCGTGAATATACGGTCATAGGCCATATCGACGGTTCCCAGGAGCGCATCACCGGTACGGCCTGTCGGGATGCCCAGGGTCGCTGGATCAATCAGTAACACTTCAACGCTGCCCACCCGTCGGCACAGCGCTTTTGCACCGAGGCTCCTGCATGTTCGCCAACCAGAATCGCGATCAGTTGCGCGCCATGTATTGTCAGGCCTGGCGCAAGTACCAGGCCGGTGAGGCGCTGGAGCCACTGGAGCGTCAGATCGCCGAACTGGTCGGTGAGCACCCCGAGTACCACGCGCAGATCCAGGATCCCGAAGTTGCCAGGGCCGCCGAGTTCACCGTGGAGCAAGGTGTCACCAATCCGTTTCTGCACATGGGCATGCACCTGGCCCTCCGGGATCAGGTGGGTATGGACCGGCCGGCGGGTATTGCCAAGGCCTATCAGGGCCTGGTGCGCCGTCTCGGCGCCCACGAGGCCGAGCACGCCATGATGGAATGCCTGGGTACGGCCCTATGGGAAGCTCAGCGTTTTGGGCGCCCGCCCGACGAGTCGGCCTACCTGGAGTGCGTGCGCAAGCTGTAATCTTCGGTTCTTCCCCCGAGGAACAGGTGCCCCCCCTCCTGCTTTGAAGTCCCCCTATGGGAGCGGCCCTCGGCCGCGAATATCCTTCCGAAAAGAACGCAGAACTGTCCGGACCTTGGGGTGCCCGGGTTCCTGTCAGCGGGCTTCAGCCGCAGGAAGCGGCTGCAGAGCCTACAGGGATGTATTCACGGCGTCCCGCTGACAGGAATCCGGGCACCCCAAGGTCTTCTCCGATCTTTGGTTTGGGTGCCCGCCCGTTGCGAAGCCGCAAAAATGTCATCAGATCCCGAGTTTTGAATGCCTTTCGTCCTGTAATTGCTTGACCCCACGGTTTGTGCAGGGTAATTTTTGTCATCAATTGTTCACTGCACAAAAAGTGAGTGATCTCTTCGGGTACCGGATCGATCGTGACTTCCTCAACCTTACAAATCGCGCTGGCCAGTGGTTTCATGGCGTTACTGGGTGTGTTGCTGGCCGGCATTCTGGCCCTCGCCAACCGCCGCTTGTACGTCTTCGAAGACCCGCGCATCGACGAGATTGAAGACATGCTGCCGCGGGCCAACTGCGGTGCATGTGGCGAGGCCGGCTGCCGTCCGTTTGCCGAGGCGCTCGTGGAGCGCCGCATCGATCCTGCTCGGTGTACCGCGAACGCCGCGGAAATGAACCAGAAAATTGCCGATTTCCTGGGTGTTGAAATGGGCGACCAGGAGCGCAGCGTGGCCCGTCTGGCCTGCGCTGGCGGTTCCCATGTGGCTGCCACCCGGGCTCGCTACCAGGGCCTCAAATCCTGCCGCGCTGCCGCACTGGTGGCTGGCGGCGGCAAGGGCTGTAGTTGGGGCTGCCTGGGGTTGGGTGACTGCGAGGCCGTCTGCGACTTTGGTGCCATTCACCTCGACCGGCATGGCCTGCCCGTGGTGGATGTCGACAAATGCACCGGTTGCGGTGATTGCATCGAGATCTGCCCCAAGGGTCTGTTCAGCCTGCAACCCGAAAGTCATCGCCTGTGGGTCAACTGCCTGAACAAGGATCCCCAGGATGAGGCCATGGCCCATTGTCAGGTGGTCTGTACCGCCTGCGGTCGCTGCGCCATCGACGCCCCCGAGGGGTTGATCCGCATGGAGCAGAATCTGGCCGTGATCGACTACACCAAAAACGCCCTGGCCTCCCCCGTGGCCATCCAGCGCTGCCCCACCGGCGCCATCGTCTGGCTGGAAGGGGCAGAGCCCCGCAAGGGGTCGGGCGCCCGCAAGGTTACCCGCAAGGAACCCCTGCCCCGCATGGAGCCCCTGCCCCGCGTATAAGGCGGCGCAGATTGGAGCTCCGCCGGTCGATTCGATGCGACCGGCCGCGTGGCATTCCCGCATGGAACGGCGAAGACACCGAATTACAAAACGTAACGGCCCCAGGCCGGCAGGAGAGCGACCATGATCTTCAAGCGTAAGCCATCGCAGGATTTCAAATACAAGGGCATCCGGGCGGCCATGGACGGCAACACGGCGGTCATACACTGTGAGCGGGAGTCGTCGGACGCCGCCGGCGCCTATCCCATTACCCCTTCCACCCAGATGGGGGAGATGTGGGCAGAAGAGGTCTCCAAGGGCCATGTGAACATCTCTGACCGTTCCCTGGTGTTCATCGAGCCGGAATCCGAGCACGCTGCCGCCGCCGTCACCGCCGGCCTGGCCATGACCGGCATGCGGGCCATCAACTTCTCCTCGGCCCAGGGCGTGGCCTTCATGCACGAGTCCCTGTACGCCGCTGCCGGCAAGCGTCTGCCTTACATCTTGAATATGGGCTGCCGCGCCATCACCAAGGCCGCGTTGAATGTGCACGCTTCCCATGACGACTACCACTGTGTGGACGACACCGGATTCTTCCAGGTCTTCGCCAAGAGCGCCCAGGAAGCCGCCGACCTGAACGTGATCGCCCACAAGGTGGCGGAGCTCTCGCTGACCCCCGGGATCGTCGGTCAGGACGGCTTCCTCACCACCCATCTGATCGAATCCCTGAAGGTGCCCGAGCGGGAGCTGATCGCCGAGTACCTGGGCCGCCCCGACGACATGATTGATTGCCCCACGCCGGCGCAGCGCATGATCTATGGCGAGAAGCGTCGTCGTATCCCGGCCACCTGGGACGTGGACAACCCCATGTTGTCGGGCACCTCCCAGAATCAGGACGCCTACATGCAGCAGGTGGCTGCTCAGCGCCCGTACTTCTTTGATCACGTAGCGGATCTGACTGATCAGTGCATGGAAGAGTATTACGAGATGACCGGACGCCGCTATGAGCGTGTGTCCGGCTATCGCACAGATGATGCCGACTACCTGATCATGGGGCAGGGCTCCATGGTGGCCACCGCCGAGGCTGTGGCGGATCACCTGCGCAAGACTCGTGGCATCAAGCTGGGCGTGGTCAATCTGACCATGTTCCGTCCCTTCCCGGGCGCGAAACTGGCTGCCCTGCTGAAGGGACGCAAGGGCGTGGCCGTGCTGGAGCGTACCGATCAGCCCCTGGCCGAGGACCTTCCGTTGATGCGCGAGGCGCGCGCGGCCGTGAGCAAGGCCATCGAGAACGGCGTGGCCGGCAAGGCGCTGCCTCATGCCGACTACCCGGCCTTCCGCAGTGGTGACATCCCCCGTATGTACTCCGGAGCCTATGGCCTGGGTTCCCGCGATCTGCAGCCCGAGGGGCTGATTGCCGCAGTGGAAAACATGCTGCCCGATGGCGGTCAGCGCACCTTCTTCTACCTGTCGGTGGATTTCATTCGGGACAAGGCCTCCAGTCCCAAGCAGGAGCTGCATCAGCAGGCCCTGGAAGAGGCCTATCCCAAGGTGCGTCAGCTGGCCCTGCGTGGCTCGGAAAATCCCAGTCTCATGCCCGACGAGGCCATTGCTGTGCGTCTGCACTCCGTGGGCGGTTGGGGTGCCATGACCACGGGCAAGAACCTGGCCATGACCCTGTTCGATCTGCTGGATTTCCACATCAAGGCCAACCCCAAGTATGGTTCCGAGAAGAAGGGTCAGCCCACCACCTATTATCTGGCGGCTGCCCCCGAGCCCATCCGCGTGAGCAGCGAGCTCAAGACCGTGGATGTGGTGCTCTCACCCGATCCGAACGTGTTTGATCACTCCAACCCCCTGGCCGGTCTGAAGAAGGGTGGCGCGTTCATCATTCAGTCCAGCCTCGAGAATCAGGAGGCTGTGTGGCAGAGCTTCCCGCCTGCGGCTCAGCGCTTCATCATCGAGAACCAGATCCGCGTCTTCTACGTGGATGCCTTCAAGATTGCCCGTGATGAGGCCTCCAACGCCGATCTGCAGTTCCGCATGCAGGGCATCGCCTTCCAGGGTGCCTTCTTTGCTGCCTCCCCAGTGATGGAGCGTCGTGGCCTCACTGAAGAGACCCTGTTCAAGGCCATTGAAGAACAGTTGCAGGACAAGTTTGGTGGCAAGGGCGCCCGCGTGGTGGAAGACAACCTGCGCGTGGTGCGTCGCGGCTTTGAAGAGCTCAACGAAGTCACCGACAAGGTGGTCACCCAGGGTGCCATCGCATCCGACCAGATTCGCGTGCCGGACATGCCGGTGATGCTCAAGCGTTTGCCCCAGTCCACGTCGGCCAGCTCTGACATCCATCGTTTCTGGGAGCAGACCGGCAGCTTCTATGTGTCGGGGCAGGGCAACGACAACCTGGCGGATCCCTTCATCGCCCAGTCCATGATCCCGGCCTCCACCGGCATCTACCGGGACATGACCCAGATCCGTTTCGACTACCCGGAATGGAAACCCGAGAAGTGCACCGCCTGCGGCGACTGCTACACCATCTGCCCGGACAGCGCCATCCCGGGCCTGGCCAACACCCTTGGCGAGATCTTTGACACTGCCGTGCGTCGCATCGAGATCGGCGGCAAGCCCACCCGTCACCTGCGTCGTGCCGTGCGTGACCTGGAAAAGCGTCTGCGCCAGGGGTTGGTCGCCTCCGGTGATAGCGCCGATGTGCGTTCCGAACTGGACTTCGCCATCACCCACCTGCTGGCCGAAACCGAGCTGGCCGGTGATGACAAGGTGAAGCTGGAAGAAGAGCTGGGCTGGCTGAAAAACTCTATTGGAGATTTCCAGTTCGCCACCACCCGCCCGTATTTCAGTGCCCAGGAAAAACAGGCCAAGGGCACCGGCGGTCTGTTCTCCCTGACCATCAACCCCTACACCTGTAAGGGCTGCATGGAGTGCGTGAGCATCTGTGAGGAGGGTGCCCTGGAAGTGGTGCCGCAGACCCCCGAGTCCGTGGATATGCTGCGCCGCAATTGGGATTTCTGGCTGGATCTGCCCACCACCAACAGTCAGTACAACCGCATTGATGATCTGGACGAAGGTATCGGCGCCCTGGAAACCCTGCTCATGGACAAGCGCGCCTACAACTCCGTGAACTGCGGTGATGGCGCCTGCCTGGGTTGCGGCGAGAAGACCACCATCCACTTGTTCAGCTCCACCGTGACGGCGCTGATGCAGCCCCGGGTGAAGGCCCAGGTGAAAAAGGTGGACGGCCTGATCACCCGCCTGGAGCAGCACGTGCGTTTGAAGCTGGCCGAGGGCATGGACCTGTCCGACATCAATGCCGTGAACCAGGTGATCGGTCAGCACACCGACAAGGACCTGACTCTGTCCCGCCTGTCCGACGCACTGGACCAGGGCCGCGGTACCCATACGGTGGACCCGGAATGGCTGCAGTGGGTCAGTGGCGTGCTGGCGCAGCTCAAGGATCTGCGCTGGCGCTATGTGGAAGGCCCCACCGGTCGTGGCCGTTGCGATCTGGGCATGATCAACGCCACCGGTTGTACCTCGGTGTGGGGTGGGACCTTCCCATACAGCCCCTATCCGTTCCCCTGGGCCAGCCACCTGTTCCAGGACAGCCCCTCCATGGCCATGGGTATCTTCGAAGGCCACATGGCCAAGATGGCCGAGGGCTTCAAGGCCGTGCGTCAGGCCGAGCTGGAACTGGCCGGCAAGTATGATCCGCTGGAGCACGAGCCCTTCTTCTCCCAGTTCAACTGGGAGCAGTTCAGTGATGAAGAGTTTGCCCTGTGCCCGCCGGTGGTGAGCGTGGGGGGTGATGGCGCCATGTATGACATCGGTTTCCAGAACCTCTCCCGTGCCCTGATGTCCGGCATGCCCATCAAGGTGCTGGTGCTGGACACCCAGGTGTACTCCAACACCGGTGGTCAGGCCTGCACCTCCGGCTTCATCAGCCAGGTGTCCGACATGGCCCCCTATGGCAAGGCCTGGAAGGGCAAGGAAGAAACCCGCAAGGAGATCAGCCTGATCGGCATGGCGCACCGCACCAGCTATGTCATGCAGGGTGCCATCTCCCATGTGACCCACCTGCTGGAGAGCTTCATTGAGGGCCTGAACAGCCGTCGTCCAGCGGTGTTCAACGTGTACGCCGTGTGCCCGCCGGAACATGGTGTGGGTGACGACGTGGCCTTTGCTCAGTCCAAGCTGGCAGTGGAGTCCCGCGCCTATCCGCTGTTCCGTTACAACCCGGATCGCGGCGTGACCTTCCGCGAATGCTCCGATCTGGAGGGCAACCCGTCGATGGGAAGTGACTGGCCCACCTACACCCTCAAGTACCAGACCGAGGAAGGCCAGGAAGCGAGCATGGAACTACCCATGACCTTTGCTGACTTTGCCCTCACCGAAGGCCGCTTCCGCAAGCACTTCCGCCCGGCGCCCCAGAATACGTGGAACGACGACATGATCGCCTTGCATGAATTCCTGGAGATGTCGGAAGAGGATCGTGAAGGCCGCTTCCCGTTCATCTGGACCGTGGATGGCAAGAACCAGCTGGGCCGCGTGCTGGTGTCCGAGGAACTGGTGCGCTCCGCCGAGGAACGCCGTGACTTCTGGCATCAGCTCAAGGGCCTGCTGGGCATGGATCAGGAAGTGGTGGATGCCGACGCGGTGGCCGCACAGACCCGTAACGATATGGCCCAGCGCCTGAGTGCAGCCCTGCTGTCCCTGGCCAGCGGTGAAGGCAATGGGCAGTTGGCTGCGGCCCTGGAAGGGTCCGCTGCACCGGCCCAGGCACCGGCTCAGGTCCCTGCGGCAGCTGCTTCGGCTTCCACCCAGGCGGTATCCCAGGGGGTGGCCAACCCGGCCAACGATGGCGGCAATGGCGCCCCGGCCTGGGAATACGAGCCGGTGTGGGTGGAAACCAGTGAGTGCACCGCCTGTGATGAATGCCTGGAGATCGCACCGGGGGTGTTTGCCTACGACGATAACAAACAGGCCGTGGTGGTGGATCCCAAGGGCGGTTCCTATAAGGACATCGTCCGCGCCGCGGAGAAATGTGCCGCCATGGCGGTGCACCCTGGTACCCCGGCCAGCGCCAAGGAACCGGACGCTGAAAAGCTGATGAAGCGCGCCGCGAAGTTCAACTGATCATGGGCGTCATGTCATTCCTGACGGGATTGACCTTCCCCCGGGGGATTCACCCCCCGGAGCTGAAGGAAGACACCCAGCATCAGTCCATCCGGCGTCTGGCGTTTGCCCCTCGCATGGTGGTGCCGCTGCAGCAGCACTTTGGCCAGCCGGCCAAGGCGCTGGTCAGCCGCCACCAGGAGGTGCTTCGCGGTCAGCTGATTGCGGAGGCCGACGGTCATATGTCGGTGCCGCTGCACGCGCCGGTGACCGGCGTGGTGGAGGGGATCGAGTTGATGCCTTCTGCCCGCGGGCCCAAGGGTGAGGCCATCATCATTCGCACCGCCCCGGGCGACAGTCAGGCCGTGCGCTGTGCCAAGCCTCGGAATGATCTGATGCAAGCCTCGCGTCGCGAGATCATCCAGGCCATTCAGGATGCCGGTCTGGTGGGGCAGGGGGGGGCTGCGTTCCCCACCCACGTGAAGCTGGCGGTGCCCCAGGGGCATGCAGTGGACACCCTGTTGGTCAATGGTTGCGAATGTGAGCCCTATCTGACCACTGATCACCGCATCATGCTGGAGTACACCGATGATGTGATCACCGGCGTGCGCCTGGCCATGCGGGCGGTGGGAGCCGAACGAGCCATCATCGGCGTGGAGGACAACAAGCCCGACGCCATCCAGCGTCTGCGCGAGCGGCTGGGCAAGGACGATGTCATCTCTGTGGGGGTGGTGAAATCCAAGTATCCCCAGGGCTCGGAAAAGATGCTCATCAAGGCCCTGCTGAACCGGGAAGTGCCTTCGGGTGGATTCCCCTATAACGTGGGTACGGTAGTGAACAACGTCGGCACCATGTCGCAGATCGGGCGATTGCTGCCGGCGGGAGAGGGATTGATCGAACGTGTGATCACCGTGGCAGGGCCGGGCGTGCAGCGCCCGGGCAATTACCTGCTGCCGGTGGGCACGCCCATGCGTTACCTGCTGGAACAGGTGGGTTTCCAGGGGGAAGATGCCAGCCATCTCATTCTGGGCGGCCCCATGATGGGGAACACGGTGTCTTCGCTGGATGTGCCCATCACCAAAAGTGTCTCCGGCATGGTGGTGCTCCCCGAGGCAGATCCGGACTCCGAGGCGGCCCGGGTGCATCCCTGCATCCGTTGCGGTCGCTGTGTGGATGCCTGCCCTGTGGGGCTTAACCCCTCGGATCTCGGGCGTCTGGCCGCCAAACGCCAGTATGAAACCATGCAGGAACGTCTTCACCTGAGTGATTGTTTCGAGTGTGGTTCCTGCGCTTACGTGTGCCCGTCCAATATCCCGTTGGTGCAGTACTTCCGCATCGCCAAGGCCCTCAATAGGGAGCGTATTTCGTGACACCGCTGCGTATTGAACTCAAGACCTCGCCGCACCTGAAACAGGCCGGCAGCGTTGAGCAGATCATGCGCAACGTGGTGCTGGCCCTGCTGCCCATCTGCGGGTTCTCGGTGTATCTGTTCGGCATCAGCGCCCTGGCGCTGATGATCACCACCACGGTCACCTGTGTGGCCACCGAGCAGCTGTTCAACAAGCTGTCCGGGCGTCCTGGCACCGTGTCCGATTACAGTGCCGTGATCACCGGTCTGCTGCTGGCCCTGACCTTGCCACCGTCATTTCCCCTGTGGATGGCGGCCCTGTCGGGCTTCATCGGGATTGGTCTGGGCAAGGCCATGTTCGGTGGGCTGGGCTTCAACCTGTTCAACCCGGCGCTGATCGGCCGGGCCTTTGCTCAGGGGGCGTTCCCGGTGTCGGTGTCCACCTGGACGGTGCCGTTCCACCCGGATCGGTTCACCGAGTTCCTGTCCTCCACCTTGGCCATGCCGTTCACCACGCCGGCTTCGGTGGATGCCTTTACCACAGCCACGCCACTGGCACAGTGGAAGTTTCAGGGCATCCACACGGATAGCTGGGACCTGCTCACGGGTATGGTGTCGGGGTCGGCAGGGGAGACCTCCGCCATCATCATCCTGCTCTGCGGGTTGTATCTCATTGCTCGGCGCATGATGAACTGGCGTATCCCGGCTGCGGTGCTGGGCGGTGCCTTCCTCACGGCGGCGGCGTTTTACGCCATCGATCCGGAGTTTTATCCCACGCCATGGTTCGTACTGCTGTCGGGTGGCCTCATGCTCGGGGCCTTCTTCATGGCCAGCGATATGGTGGCCTCGCCGGTCACCCGGTCCGGGATCTGGATCTACGGACTCCTGATCGGTTTTCTGGCCGTCATCATCCGCTTCTTCGGTGGTCTGCCGGAGGGCATCATGTACGCCATCCTGCTGGGGAATGCCGCCTCGCCCCTGATTGAGCGCATCACCCAGCCTCGACCCTACGGAACCCGCAAACGGAGGCAGTCATGAGCAGCTCGGCATCGGTACAGCCACAAAGACCGAAGCCCACCTCCAGCGTCAAGCTCATTACCACCCTGGGCTTGATTGCTTTGTTCTCCGGGCTGCTGGTCGTGAGCGTCTTTGAATTCACCAAACCGTATATTGCCGAGAACCAGCGCATTGCGCTTGAGCGTGCTGTCCTCGAGGTGATCCCCGGCGCCGTGGAACGGCGAGATTTCATCCTCACTGATGAAGGTGTCTTCCCCAGGGATCAGGCCCCCGAATCGGGCAGCATCATTCATGCCGGCTTTGATGAGGCAGGCCGGTTTCAGGGCGTAGCCCTGGAGGCCTCCGGGCGCGGCTACGCGGATGTGATTCGGGTGCTTTACGGTTATGACCCGTCTTGCCAGTGCATCGTGGGCATGACCGTGCTCGAGAGCCGCGAAACCCCAGGCCTGGGCGACAAGATTGAAACAGACCCTTCGTTCGTGGCCAACTTCGAGCGCCTGGATGCCCGTCTGGCGGCCGATGGTTCCGGACTGGCCAACCGCATCCGCACAGTGGATCCGGGCGCCGCCGAACAGCCCTGGGAGATCGATGGCATCACCGGCGCGACCATCTCGGCGGAAGCCATCGGCAACATGCTCAACCGCAGCGCCGACTCGGTGTTGCCGGAGCTCGCCCCGCACTGGGCGGCGTTCGAACAGAATAATTAGGAAGATCCCATGGCGGCCAAGACCGACAACAACCCCATTACCATGGACACCTTCCTCAGCGGTATCTGGAAGGAGAACCCGGTATTCGTCATGCTCCTGGGCATGTGCCCGGTGCTGGCGGTCACCAACTCCGTGGCCAATGCACTGGCGATGGGCCTGGCGACCACCTTCGTGTTGCTGTGCTCCAATGCCCTGATCTCGCTGCTGCGTCACCACATCCCCAAGGAAGTGCGTATCGCGGCCTACATCGTGATCATCGCCACCTTCGTGACCGTGGTGGATTATCTCATCCATGCCATCAGCCTGGAGGTGTATAACGCCCTGGGTGCCTTCATTCAGCTCATCGTCGTGAATTGCATGATCCTGGGTCGCGCCGAGGCCTTCGCCTCGCGCCACCGGCTCAGCAGTACCCTGATCAACGGGCTGGGCATGGGGGTCGGCTTCACCATTGCCCTGCTGTGTCTGGGCTCGGTGCGCGAACTGCTGGGTGCTGGCACCCTGCTCGGTTTCCCCATCTTCGGCGAGGCCTTCGAGCCCTGGGTGATCATGCTGCTCCCGCCGGGGGGGTTCTTCGTGCTGGGCGCCTGGCTGCTGCTGTTCGCCTGGGTCAAGGAAAGACAGATCAAACGTTCCGCCGCTGCCAGCGTCGGGGAGGCTGCCGCCAATGCACGCTGATTCGCTGGGCTTCATCTTTCTCAATGCGGCCATCATCAATAACTTCGTGCTGGCCCTGTTCCTGGGGATCTGCCCCCTGCTGGGCGTCTCCGGCAAGCTGAACACGGCCTTCTCCATGGGCGTGGCCACGGCCCTGGTGATGTTGATCAGTTCAATCTCCGCGTGGCTGATCAATGAGGTGCTCACCCACTTCGATCTGGAGTTCCTGCGCCTGATCGCCTACATCGCGGTGATCGCCTCGGCGGTGCAGTTGGTGGAGATGACCATCAAGAAGTACAGTCCGCCGCTGTACCGGGCCCTGGGCATCTTCCTGCCCCTGATCACCACCAACTGCGCCATTCTCGGGGTGGCACTGTTTCAGACGAATTATGAGTACAGCTTCGTGCAGTCGCTGTTCTACAGTCTGGGTGCCGGGGCCGGCTTCATCCTGGCCATCGTGCTGATGGCCGGTCTGCGGGAAAAGCTGGAACTGGCGGATGTCCCCTCCATCGCCCGCGGCGCTGCCATGAGCCTGATGCTGGCGGGGATCCTGTCGCTGGCCTTCATGGGCTTCGCAGGCCTGGGGGGCTGAACAATAAAGGTAAGTTGCAGTTGGAGGGAATGGCCCGTAGGGGCGCTTCGAGAAGCGCCCGGCTGGAGCCGACCACGCCTCCCCTCTCAATGAAACGTTCGGAGGCAATGGATACCGCGCCAGGGCCGTTCGCGAACGGCCCGTACAGGTTGTCAGACGCCCAGCGCCAATCCACACCTGCACTGGGCTGCCTGATATTGAGGAGTTGTCCCGCATGATCCAGTACCTACTTGCCTTCCTGATCATCTTCGCCCTGTTCACCGGCTGGGTGCTGGTGCAACACGCCGCCCGCCGCTTCGCCCAGCATCATCCCGAGTTCGGGCCTGCCAAGGAAGAGGGCGGCGGTTGCGCCACTGGCTGCGGCGGCTGCGCCTCAGCCCACTCCTGCGGCAAGCGAGACTGACACCAGAAAAGGGGACAGATTTATTTTCCCGCCCCGAAGGGCCGGGAAAATAAATCTGTCCCCTTTTCTGGTAACGTGAACCCAGGTTCATGACGAAAGGATGCCTTGAATGGGAACGCTGCTGATCATCAAGACCGGGACCAAGATCCCATCCCTTCAGGATCACCCGGGAGATTATGAGCACTGGATTGCCCAAGGGATGCACTGGCCCATGGAGCAGGTGCATGTGGCCAACGTACAGGCCGGGGATCCCTTGCCCGACCCGTCCGGGTTGGCGGCAGCGATCATCACCGGCTCCGGCGCCATGGTGACTGAACAGGCCGCCTGGATGGTCCGCACCGCTCAGTGGCTCACCGTGGGGGTGGATCGGGGGCTACCGATCCTGGGCATCTGTTTCGGACACCAGTTACTGGCCTGGGCCCTGGGTGGGCATGTGGACTACAACCCCCGTGGCATCGAGGTGGGGACCACCACCGTGAACCTGACCGATGCCGCTGCCGAAGATGCCCTGTTCCAGGTGCTGCCAGAGCGGTTCCCGGCCCAGGTGAGTCATAGTCAGTCGGTGCTCACCCTGCCGGCGGGCGCGGCGCGCCTGGCCTGGAGTGACATGGATGAGCATCAGGGATTCCGCTATGGCCAGCGGGCCTGGGGGCTGCAGTTCCATCCCGAGTTCGATGAACGGATCGTGCCCCATTACGTGGAATACTACCGGGAGCGCCTGGTGGAGCAGGGGCGTAGCGCGGATGAGTTGCTCGGGAAGGTGCAGGCGGCGCCGGAGAGTGTGGGGGTGCTGGGGCGGTTCGGGGAGTTAGTGCGCGGATAGGAAAAGGGGACGAGGAAAAGGGGACAGACACCTTTTGGAAAAAAGGTGTCTGTCCCCTTTTCCTCGTCCCCTTTTCCGTTAAGCCCGGTCGAGCGCCTTGCGGTCTTCCTCCAGGCGCTTCACCGATACCTTCTCAACCGTGCGGATCTCCTGGGCGAACAGCGACAGGCGTAGCTCCTCGATGCGCCAGCGATAGCGTTGCAACTCCTGCTCCCTGTCGGGGTGTACGCCGGCCTTGAGGCGGGTCTTGCAATCGTCCCATAAGGGTTCGATGTCCACCCGGGCGCGGCGGTCCTTGTCCGGGGACTGATCCAGGCGCTCCAGGCGACGCTCGATGCCGGCCAGGTACTGAGGATAGCGAGCCAGCCACTCATGTGGTGTGTGCAGCACAAAGTGGGGATAGATCAGGTGATCCAGTTGATCCCGCACGTCGCCTGCCGCCTCGATCCAGGATAGGGGCAGGGCACCCTTCAAGCGTGAGCGGATGCCCTGGTACGCCTCCAGGATCGTGCCCAACTGTTCACACAGTTCGTTGCACTGCCCCACCAGTTCACTGCGCCCGGCCTCCAGGCGTGCTTCAAAGGTCTCGGCGTCACAGGGCCAGGGCTCGGCCATGAACACCCGCTCCACGGCGGCGAAGACCAGGTCATCCTTCAGGACCTCGCAGCGATCCACCGCGTTGTACTGCAGGCACAGGCGCTGGATGTTGGGCAGGTGGCGGTAGAGGTATTTCACCTGGTCCCGCACCCCCAGCATGAACAGCCGACGCAGGCCGGCCCGGTGGGTGGCCCGGGCCCGCACGGGGCTGTCGATGATCACCCGGGCAACGCTGTCGCCCCGATCCTCCAGGGCGGGGTAGCCCCTCAGTGTGGCCCCGTGCTGCTCGAACTCCACCCATTCCTCCAGGGGGCCGAAGTCCCACTGGGTGATCCCCTCGCGCTCGAAGCCCTCCGGGCGGTGCTCCTCGAAGCTTTCCTGGGCATGGCCGGAGAGTTCGGCCTTGAGGGCCTCCAGATCCCGCCCGGCGGTGAGTTCACCCCCTTTGCCATCCACCACCCGGTAGCGCAGGATCAGATGGGGTTCGAGCCGCTCCGGATGCCATTCATCCAGGGGGATGTCGGTGCCGGTGATCTCCCGCAGGGCCCGGCTGATGGCCGGGATCAGCGGCCCCTGCGGCTCGCTCATGCGCCCCCGAGCGGCCTTGGCGAACTCCGGGGCCGGCACGAAATGGCGCCGGAGGGCCTTGGGCAGGCTCTTGATCAGCGCAGTGACCTTCTCCTCCAGCAGGCCGGGGACCAGCCAGTCCCCCACGTCGGGATCCAGGGCATTGAGGGCGGCCAGTGGCACGGTGAGGGTGACGCCGTCGGCCTCGTGGGCGGGATCGAAGTGATAGCTCAGGGGCAAGCGCAGCCCGCCGGTGTGCAGCGAGTCGGGAAACTGCTGTGCATCCAGCGCCGGGGCCTCGCGCTGCATCAGGGTGTCCCGGTCCAGGTGCAGGATGGCCGGGTCCTCCCGCTCGGCCTGCTTGCGCCAGCGCTCGAAGGAGGCGGCGTCATGCACCCGGTCGGGGATACGGCTGTCATAGAAGTCGTATAGCACCTGCTCATCGGCCAGCAGATCCCGGCGCCGGCCTCTGGCCTCCAGGTCCTCGATCTCCCGGATCAGGTCCCGGTTATGGGTCAGGGCATCGGCGCGGCTGCGCAGGCGCCCGGCCACCAAGCCCTCGCGGATGAACACCCGGCGTGCGTCCTCCGGGGCCACGCGCCCATAGTTCACCTTGCGCTTGGGATTGATGATCAGGCCGTGCAGGGTGATGCGGTCGTAGCCGCCGACGGTGCCCCGCCGAGGCTCGAAGTGGGGGTTGAAATAGTGATGTTTGAGCAAGTGGCCGGCCACCTGCTCCAGCCATTCCGGGCGGATGGCGGCGCATTCCCGTGCATACACCCGCGTGGTCTCGGCGATCTCCGCCGCCATCACCCAGCCTGGCGAGCCCTTGAACAGGCCCGACCCCGGATGGATGTGGAATCGCCGGTTGCGTGCGCCCAGGTAGTCCCCGCGCTCGGTCTTCACGCCGATCTGATTGACCAGGCCGGTGAGCAGGGCCCGGTGGATGGCGGCGGGATCGGCCGGTTCCTGATTCTCCTTGAGCCCCATCTCCGTCAGGTGCTGGCGTAACTGGCCGTGCAGGTCCTGCCATTCGCGCATGCGGATGAACGAGATGAATTCCTCCCGGCACCAGGCGCGCAGCTTGGACTGGGACAAATGCCTTGACTGCTCCCGCCAGGCCTTCCACAGATTCAGATAGCCCAGGAAATCCGAACCCGGTTCCCGGTGCCAGGCATGGGCCTCGTCGGCCGCCTGGCGTTTCTCAGCGGGGCGTTCCCGCGGATCCTGGATGGCCAGCATGGCGACGATCAGGTTCACCTCTGCCAGGGCTTGTTCACGGGCGCCCGCCAGCAGGATGGCGCCGAGCATGGGGTCCACCGGCAATCGGGCCAGTTGCCGACCCACTTCGGTGATTCGATGAGCGCCATCCACTGCCTGCAGGGTCTCCAGCAATTTGAAGCCATCGCGGATCAGGCGAGTGTCCGGGGGTTCCACGAAGGGGAACTGCTCCGGATCACCCAGGTTGAGATGGGCCATCTGCAGGATGACCGACGCCAGATTGGAGCGCAGGATCTCAGGATCGGTGTATTCCGGCCGCAGCCCGAAGTCCTCTTCGGAATACAGACGTACACAGATGCCCGGTCCGAGCCGGCCGCAGCGCCCCGCCCGCTGGTTGGCCGAGGCCTGGGAGATGGGCTCCAGGGACAATCGCTGCACCCGTGAGCGCCAGGCGTAGCGGGCCACCCGAGCCAGGCCTGAGTCGATCACGTAGCGGATCCCGGGCACGGTCAGCGCGGTCTCGGCCACGTTGGTGGCCAGCACCACGCGGCGGCCGGTATGGGGAGCGAATACCTTGTTCTGCTCTGCCGCCGAGAGCCGGGCGTACAGGGGCAGGATCTCCGTGTGTTTGGGGTGATGCTTGCGCAGGGCCTCGGCGGCCTCGCGGATCTCCCGTTCACCGGGCAGGAATACCAGGATGTCGCCACGCCCCTCCGCAGCCAGTTCATCCACGGCCTGCAGCAGGGCATCGTTCAGATCCCGGTCGGTCTCGGCATCCTCTTCGCCGGTGACCGGGCGATAGCGGGTTTCCACCGGGTAGGTGCGCCCCGGCACCGTATAGATCGGGGCGTCATTGAAATGCCCGGCGATCAGCTCCGGGGCCAGAGTGGCAGAGGTGACAATCACCTTGAGATCGGGCCGACGGGGCAGCAGGCGCTTGAGATAGCCCAGCAGGAAGTCGATGTTGAGGCTGCGTTCGTGGGCCTCATCGATGATCAGCGTGTCGTAGGCGGTCAGGTCCGGGTCCGAGCGCATTTCCGCCAGCAGGATGCCGTCGGTCATGAGCTTGATGTGGCTTTGCGGGCCCACGTGGTCGGAAAAGCGCACCTTGAAGCCCACCGTCTCGCCAACCCGACCATGCAACTCCTCGGCAATGCGGTTGGCCACGGAGCGGGCAGCAATGCGTCGTGGCTGGGTATGGCCGATCAGGCCATCCACGCCCCGGCCCAGGGACAGACAGATCTTCGGGAGTTGCGTGGTCTTCCCGGAGCCGGTCTCGCCACAGATGACCACCACCTGATGCTTGTCGATGAGCCGAGCGATCTCGTCCCGATGCGCACTGACGGGCAGGTCTTCGGGGAAATCGGGTCTGGGCAGCGTGGCCAGGCGCTGCTCACGGGCCTGGGTGGAGGCCTGGATGCGTTGCTCAAGCCGAGTCTGAAGACGATCGGCGGGTTTGCCGGCGTTCAGGCGGCGACGCAGGCGGTCCACATCCTTGGCCAGGGTAGGGCGGTCGGGAGCCAGGCAATGGGGCAGGCGGGATAGCAGGGTGTCGGGGGAGGGGGTGGACATGGCGCCTATTTTGCCTTGGGCCGGCCCTCACCCCAACCCCTCTCCCCGAGGGGGAGAGGGGCCAGGAGGGGCTTCAACCGGATCCGGGCTTTCTCATCATCATCGTCTGGATCTGATTGTCATGCAGACGATCGCGGATGCGGTTCAGTTGATCCAGGTCGCTGAAGGGCCCCACCTGGACCCGGTGCCAGGTGTCGTTGTTCACTTCCACCTGACGGATGCTGGCTTCCACCCCCAGCATGGCCAGGCTGGCACGCATGCGGTCAGCGTCCTGGGAACCCCTGAACGAGCCCGCCTGCAGAATGTACTCGCCGGGCTCCTCTACCCGGGAGGGCGGTGGAGGTTCACCGCCCGGGGCCGACGGCGGATCCACGCGGGGCTCGGGAACCACCACTTCCAGTTCCGGGAGCAGGGTGTAGAACTCGAACCGATGCCGTGATTCCGTTTCCGGCCCCGCCGGTGGGGCCTGTTCCACGCGAGCCTGGGGTGATGGTTCCTGCACTGAGCCTTGAGTTTCCAGGTAGACCAGAAGGGCGGCAAACAGGCCGATGGCCAGGCCGGCCACACCCCAAACCCAACCGGGCAGGGGGGCCGTCTCCTGCGGTGGCGGCTTGCGTCGGCTGGCCTGGCGTCGGGTGTTGCGGGCCATTACATCTCCTCGGGTGCGGAAACGCCCAGCAGCTTGAGGCCATTGGCGAGCACGTGGCGCACGGCCAGGATCAGGTTCAGGCGGGCGTCTCTCAGGTCTGCATCGTCTACCAGGAACTGATGGGCGTTGTAGTAGGTGTGGAAGTCATTGGCCAGATCCCGCAGGTAGTTGGCCACTTGGTGGGGCTCCTCGGCCAGGGCGGCGGATTCCACCAGTTCCGGGTAATGGGCCAGGCTGCCGAGCAGGGCGGCCTCATGGTCTTCCGTGAGGCGCGCCAGATGGGACTGACCGTTGGCCAGGTCGTGGCTCAGCCCCTTGGCCTGCATCTGCCGCAGCACACTGCAGACTCGCGCATGGGCGTACTGGATGTAGTACACCGGGTTGTCTGCCGATTCGGACTTGGCCAGGTCCAGGTCGAAGTCCAGGTGCTGTTCACAGCGGCGCATCACGTAGAAGAAGCGTGCCGCGTCCTTGCCCACCTCGTCGCGCAGTTCGCGCAGGGTGACGAAACTGCCCGAGCGGGTGGACATCTGCACTCGCTCCCCACTGCGATAGAGGATGGCGAACTGCACCAGCAGCACGTCCAGGCGGGCATCATCCTGGCCCAGTGCCTGCAGGGCAGCCTTCACCCGGGGCACGTAGCCATGATGGTCGGCCCCCCACACGTCGATCACCCGGTCATAACCGCGCTCGAACTTCTCCATGTGATAGGCGATGTCCGAGGCAAAATAGGTGGTCTGACCATTGTCGCGTTGCACCACGCGATCCTTCTCGTCGCCGTATTCGGTGGAGCGGAACCATAGGGCACCGTCTTTTTCGTAGACCTGACCATGATTGCGCAAGATGTCCAGGGCGCGGTTCACGGATCCCTTTTCAGTGAGCGAACGCTCCGAGTACCAGGTGTCGTAGTGCACCCCGAACTCTCCCAGATCATCGCGTATGTCATCAAGGATGCTGTTCAGGCCCAATTCGAAGACGTAGCGGTACCGGTTCTCGCCCAGGGCTTCCTGGGCGCGGCGGATGATGGCATCGATGAAGATTTCCTTGTCGCCGCCGTCGGGCTCGTCGGCGGGCAGGCCACTCATCAGCGCCTCGGCGCTGATGGCGTAGTCCTTGCCGTGCTCCTGGAACAGGGTGTCGGCGATGTCGCGCACGTAGTCGCCCTTGTAGCCGTTGGCTGGGAAGTGGAAGTCGACGCCACAGCGTTCCAGGTAACGCAGCCACACGCTGGAAGCCAGTATGTCCATCTGCCGGCCGGCATCATTGACGTAGTATTCCCGGTGCACGTCAAAGCCAACGGTCTCCAGCAGATCCGCCACAGCGGCCCCGTAGGCGGCTCCGCGGCCATGGCCCACGTGCAGCGGTCCGGTGGGGTTGGCAGAGACGAATTCCACCTGCACGCGCTTGCCTTCCCCGAGATGGCTGCGACCGTAGTCTTCGCCGGATTCCAGCACCTGGGTGATTACCGCCAGCCGTGCGGCCTGGCTGATGAACAGGTTAATGAAGCCTGGTCCGGCAATCTCCACCTTTTCCACCAATGGCGACTCGGGTAGATGATCAATGAGGGTCTGGGCCACGTCCCGGGGCCTGGAGCCCATGGGTTTGGCCAGTTGCATGGCCAGGTTGGTGGCAAAGTCACCATGGGCCTTGTCCCGGGTGCGGGTCAGCTGCGCCTCCACATGATGCCCCTCATTGAGGGCGCCGCTTTGCTTGAGGGCTTGGAGGGATTGCTCGAGAAGGGCCTGGAGTTGCGGTTTCAAGGTTTTGGGTATCCGAGATTGGGGCGAAGGGCCTGATTTGCTGGCCAGATTTTACCGGGGTTGGTGGGGTGGGTGAATACCTTGGGGCAAACCCGGGCGGTATTGCCCGCCGTACGGGTCGTTCGCGAACGACCGTACAGGGTCGGAGATGTAGGAGTTTACCGTGCCTGCTGGGGTCGTTCGCGAACGACCCGTACAGGTTGGGGGTGTAGGGGTTTGCCGGACCTTGCTGGGGTCGTTCGCGAAAGACCCGTACGGGTTGGGGTGTAGGGGTTTGCCGGACCTTGCTGGGGTCGTTCGCGAACGACCCGTACGGGTTGGGGGTGTAGGGGTTGACCGGGCCTTGTAGGGGTCGTTCGCGAACGACCCGGGCAGGGCTTGGCGAAGCCTGAGGGATCGGGGCTCCCGTCACGTGAGATCCGCCGGGTCCACATCGATGGACCAGCGCACCTGCCGGGCACCCCGCAAGCGGGCCAGCGCTGTCAGCCAGGGCCCCAGGGCGCGCTGCAGATCCTGCCGCCGGGGCGCATGCAGCAGTAGATGCGCTCGATAACGCCCGGCACGTCGTTCCATGGGGGCGGGCGCCGGGCCCCAGGGATGAATTCCTGGCAGCGACAGCGTCTGCAGATGATCCCGCGCCTGCTCCAGAAAGGCCAGGGGTGTTTGTGCGTCCACGGCCTCGGCCCGCAGCAGGGCCAGGGAGGCATAAGGGGGTAGGTTGGCCTCGCGTCTTTCCGCCAGAGCGGTGCGTGCAAAGGCCCTGTAGCCACCGCCCAGCAGGCTGGACAGCAGAGGGTGATCCGGTTGGTGGGTCTGAATCAGCACTTCGCCGGCCCGCAGGGCACGACCCGAGCGGCCCGCCACCTGGATGATGGTCTGTGCCAGGCGTTCCACGGCACGGAAATCCACACTGAACAGGCCCTGATCCGCATCCAGGATGGCAGCCAGGGTGACATTGGGGAAATCATGCCCTTTGGCCAGCATCTGCGTGCCCACCAGGATGCGGAATCGGCCCTCGCGCACGCCCTCCAGGGCGGACTCAAGCGATCCCTTGCGGCGCGTGCTGTCCCGGTCGATGCGAATGGCAGGGTGGTGGGGGAAGTGCTTGTGCAGAGCCTGTTCGATACGCTCCGTACCCTGCCCCCGCGGGGCCAGGGGGCTGCCACAGGAGGGGCAGCGGGCGGGAAGCCCGGTCTCGTGACCACAATGGTGACAGCGCAGCTGATGCGCGCCGGCATGCCAGGTCATGCGGGCGTCACAGCGGTGACAGTCAGCCACCCAGCCGCAATCATGGCAGATCAGGGCTGGGGAAAAGCCGCGCCGGTTGAGGAACAGCAACACCTGACCATCCGCATCCAGATGGCGTTGCATGGCATCCAGCAGGGCTGTGGACAGCCCCTCGTCCATGAACTGTTGCCGCACGTCCAGCACCTTCAGATGGGGTGCCACCGCCCCCCCGGCGCGGCCAGGGAGTTCGATTCTCTGATACTGCCCCCGCTCCACGTTGCCCAGGCTCTCCAGCGAAGGGGTGGCCGAGCCCAGCACCACCGGCACGGCTTCCCTGTGCCCGCGCATCACGGCCAGATCCCGAGCGTGATAGCGAAAGCCCTCTTGCTGCTTGAGGGATGCGTCATGTTCCTCGTCCACGATGATCAGTCCCGGGCGGGCCCAGGGTGCGAAGACCGCCGAGCGGGTGCCAATGATCACCCCGGCCTCGCCGCCGCGGGCCGAGAGCCAGGCACAGTGACGTTCACCCTCGTTCAGGCTGGAATGCAGCACGGCGATGGGGGTGGCCAGGCGCTGGCGAAAGCGCTCCAGCAGTTGAGGGGTGAGGGCGATCTCGGGTACCAGCACCAGGGTTTGCAGGCCGCGTTCCAGCACTTGTTCAATGGCGTGCAGATACACCTCGGTCTTGCCGCTGCCGGTCACCCCCTCCAGCAGATGACACGTAAAGCCCCCAAGGCTTTCCGTGATACTCGAGACGGCGGCCTGCTGGGCCGCATTGAGTGCCGGTGCGTCCGGGCGTTCATTCCGGGGCGGTTCCAGACAGGGCTGGTGATGTCGCTCCACCAGTCCCTTGTCGATCAGGGCCCTGAGGGCCGCGCGCGGATCGGTGTCCTGACCTTCGCGCAATTGCTCCAGGGTGATTCCTTCAGGATTTGCCTGAAGGCGACGCAGCACCGATGCCTGGCGGGGGGCGCGGGTGAGGCTGTCGGGGGCGATGGTCCGGCCGGACTCAGTGACATGGTAGCGTTCGATGCCTCGGGCGATGGCCAGCTTGCCCTGGCGCAGGGTCTGGGGCAGGGCGGCACTGATCACTTCGCCGAGGGGGTGGTGATAATAGTCGGCGGCCCAGCGCAGCAGGTTCAGCAGCGGGGCGTCCAGCAGCGGTGTCTCGTCGAGCACGGCCTCGATGCGTTTGAGCCGGGCATCCGGCAGCGCCGAGCCTTGCCCATGCCCCACCACCAGCCCGACGATCCGGCGTCGCCCGAAGGGCACCCGCACCCGCCCACCCACCGGGGGGAGCGGGCCCTGGGCAGGGGGCAGGTAGTCGAAATGCCCATGCAGTGGCGTGGGCACGGCGACCTGAACGATGGTGGGGGGGGATGAACTCGGCATGCACCTGATGACTCAAGGCCGGGGACTGGCACCCTGAATCTCATGCATCACGGTAGTGAGGCATTTCGACGATGAAAGAGGGTGACTTACCAAGCCCCTCTACCCTGCGGGGAGAGGGGTTGGGGTGAGGGGGAGGGCCGGCACCGTGCCTGCCTTGCCCCCTCACCCCCGGCCCTTCTCCCCCTCGGGGGAGAAGGGAGTGTTTGTGGCTGAACCTTGCCTCGTTCACGTTAACTCTCCTTGCGCCCAAAAAAAAGCCCGGGCACAAGGCCCGGGCTCCTCAAGCTGGCAACCCTCGAGAGGGTTAGCCCATTTCCTTGATGCTGGAGATGAGCTGACCGGCTACCTTCTGGCCGTCGCCGTACAGCATGCGCGTGTTGTCGGCGTAGAACAGATGGTTCTCCACGCCGGAGAAACCCGCCCCCTTGCCGCGCTTGATGACGATGACGTTCTTCGCTTCGTCGGCATTGAGGATGGGCATGCCGTAGATCGGGCTCTCCGGGTTGGAGCGGGCGACGGGGTTGACCACGTCGTTGGCACCGATCACCACGGCCACATCGGCCGTCTTGAACTCGTTATTGATCTCATCCAGATCATAGATGACGTCGTAGGGCACGCCGGCCTCGGCCAGCAGCACGTTCATGTGACCGGGCATGCGACCCGCCACCGGGTGGATGGCGAACTTCACCTGCACATCACGTTCCTGCAACAGCTGGGTGAGTTCCCAGATCTTGTGCTGTGCCTGGGCCACGGCCATGCCGTAACCGGGGACGATGATCACCTTGTTGGCAAAGGCCATCATCACGCCGGCATCGGAGGCCTCGATCTCCTTCATGCTGCCGCTGACTTCTTCCTGCTCGCCGCTGGGCGTTTCGCCAAAGGAGGAGAACAGCACGTTGGTCAAAGGCCGGTTCATGGCCTTGGCCATCAGCTGGGTGAGCAGCGTGCCGGCGGCACCCACCACGATACCGGCGATCATCAGCGCGGCATTGTCCAGCACCAGGCCCTTGAGGCCTACCGCCAGGCCGGTGAGGGCGTTGTACAGGGAGATGACCACCGGCATGTCGGCGCCGCCGATGGGGATGGTCATCAGCACACCGAAGGCCAGGGCCAGCAGCACGAACAGGAACAGCAGAGTGCCGTTCACTTCGGCCCCACTGAAGGCGATGATGATGCCCAGCAGCACGGTGGCACCCAGTACGCCCAGGTTGATCTTCTGCTGCATGTCAAAGCGCAGCGACTTCTTGATCAGGCCTTGCAGCTTGCCGAAGGCGATCAGAGAGCCGGAGAAGGCCACGGAGCCGATGATCACACCGGCCACGGCAATGAACTGGATCGTCCAGCTCATGCTGTAAGAGCCCATCAGGGCCACGATGCCGATACCGGCCGCGGCCCCGCCGCCCATGCCGTTATACAGGGCGATCATCTGCGGCATGTCGGTCATGGGCACGCGCTTGCCCGTGTACCAGGCCAGGCCGCCGCCGATGCCGATACCGGCGATGATCAGCAGATAGTTGACGAAGCCGATCACCTGGGGGTGCAGGAAGGTCACGACGGTGGCGATGACCATGCCCCAGCCGGCCCAGATGATGCCGCGTCGGGCGGTCACCGGCGAAGCCATCTGCTTCAGGCCGATGATGAACAGGATGGCCGCCGCAAAGTAGGCGAGATTGACGATAAAGCTCATTTACTTGGCCCCCTTGCTGGACTTGAACATCTCAAGCATGCGCTCGGTCACCACGTACCCGCCCACGGCGTTGCCAGCGGCCAGGATCACGGCCACGAAGCCCACCAGTTGCTGCAGGCCGGTCTCTGACTGGCCCAGGGCCACCATGGTGCCCACGAGCACGATGCCGTGGATGAAGTTGGAGCCGGACATCAATGGTGTGTGCAGGATCACCGGCACCTTGGAAATGACCTCGTAGCCGGTGAAGGCGGCGAGCATGAAGATATAGAGTGCGACGAAACCCTCGATCATGATTGACCTCCTTCTACAAGGCTGCGGGTCGCTTCGTGCTTGATCTCACCCTCGTGGGTGAGACAGCTCTTGGCAATGATCTCATCTTCCCAGTCCAGCTCCAGCTTGCCCTCGGGCAGCATGGGGGTGAGGAAGTTGAGCAGGTTTTTGGCATACATCTCGCTAGCGTGCAGCGGCACCTGGCTGGCCACATTGAGCGGCCCATGGATGGTGACCCCCCCCTTGTTGATGGTCTTGCCGGGCTTGGTGAGTTCGCAGTTGCCACCGCCCTCGGCGGCCAGGTCGATGATCACCGCACCGGACTTCATGCCGTTCACCATCTTCTGCGGGATGAGCATGGGGGAGGGCTTGCCGGGGATGGCGGCAGTGGTGATCAGCACGTCGGCCTGACTGATGAACTTGGCCAGGGCCTCCTGCTGCTTATCCTTTTCCTCATCGGTGAGTTCGCGGGCATAGCCGCCTTCACCTTCGGCCTTCACGCCCAGGTCCAGGAACTTGGCGCCCAGGGATTCCACCTGCTCCTTGGTGGCCGAACGCACATCATAGGCCTCCACCATGGCGCCCAGACGGCGTGCGGTGGCGATGGCCTGCAGGCCGGCCACGCCGGCGCCGATGACCACGACCTTGGCCGGGCGGATGGTGCCGGCTGCCGTGGTCAGCATGGGGAAAAAGCGGCAGGACAGATCCGCCCCCATGATCGCGGCCTTGTAGCCGCCCACGGCGGCCTGGGAAGACAGCGCGTCCATGCTCTGGGCACGCGAGATACGCGGAATCAGTTCCATGGCAAAGCTGGAGATCTTCTTCTCCTGCATGGCTTTGACCACTTCCGGGTTCTTGTGGGCGTGGAAGAAGCCGGCGATCATGGCGCCGTCCTTCATCATTTCCACTTCTTCCTTGCTGGGTGGTGCCACTTTCACGACGATATCCGCTTCGCCCAGCAGGGCCTTGGCATCGTTCACCACGCGGGCATCCGCGTAGGCCTCGTCGGGGAACTGAGCCTCGGCACCCGCCCCCTTCTGAATCATGACCTCGAGACCCATCTTGGCGAATCGGGAGGCCACCGAAGGGTCCAGGGCAACTCGCCGCTCACCGCGGTCGGTCTCTTTGGGTATTGCAAGTTTGATCGGCATGGCTTAACTCCGTCTGCCCGTGCAGGGATAATGGCCGGCGGTCGACCGATCCTGGCGTTATAGGACTGCAACGGTTCTGGGGTGAATATTGACCATTCGGGGGGCCGTCAGGCCCAGCTTTACTGAATTTTTCCGGGATGTGCCCAAAAACAGGGCATGGTAGCGGAATTTTGCCGACCTTTGAACATCAAAGCTCTGTCCGGGGCGCGTTTCGAGGCGGTGTGGCGGCTTGATAATTGCTTTCTGGGCGGGATTGGGGCAGAGTCATGACGTGCCGGTATAACCTCCGGGGGGCGCAGGGGTGTACGAGTTCACTCAGCAGGTGCTTCGCACTGATGCTTCAGGCATGCCGATGGAGTGGATCGACTATCAGCAGGCCGTGCGGCTTTATCACGCTCAACAGGTGGCGTTTACCTGCGGCGCGGTGCTTTACCGTATTCACGGGGGTGTCAATGCACGCTCCGGGCGCCGCAGCGTGGTGGAGGTGAACTCCATCATCGCCACCTACGGCACCAACAGGGCAGTACGTGAGCGCTACGTGCCACCGCTCAACAACTCGGCCCTGTTCAAGCGCGACGCTCACCTGTGCCTGTACTGCGGCCATCCCTTCCCGTACCGGGATCTGTCGCGGGATCACGTCACCCCCATCAGTCAGGGGGGGCAGGATCACTGGAGTAACGTGGTGACGGCCTGCAAGCGTTGCAACAATCACAAGGCGGGTCGCACACCGGAACAGGCCGTCATGCAGTTGCTGGCCGTGCCCTTCGTGCCCACCCATGCCGAATACATCTACCTGCAGGGACGGCGGGTGCTGGCGGATCAGATGGAATTCCTGCAGGCGCATTTTCCGCGGACCAGTCCGCTACGCCTCAGGGCCTTACAGTAGTGCAGTCACGCCGGGTCGCTTCCCGGGGCGGAATGCGACAAAACCGAAACCAAGTCAAAGCATGGCGCCTGAACTCTGGTGAATCGACGCGTGTCGGTTTACAGTCTCGCCTTGTGTTCTGGGGGATGAGTCCATATGGCTCTTGAGTTGTACAGAGAAGCGGTCGATCTTGATGCCCCGGTAACGCGTCGCAAGGACGAGTCGGCGGAAACCTCAGCGGATCGTTCGCCCTCGGGGCTGTCTTCAAACCAAAAAGCAGAACGTACCATGACCTATATTGGCGAGCCGGACTATCGTCATGGGAGCCCCCAGAGTCTGGGAATCCTGATCACCAACCTGGGGACTCCGGATGCCCCCACGCCGGCGGCACTCAAGCGCTATCTCAAGGAGTTCCTCTGGGATCCGCGGGTGGTGGAGGCGCCGCGCCCCCTGTGGTGGTTGCTGCTCAATGGCCTCATCCTCAACACGCGCCCTCGCAAGAGCGCCGCGAAATATGCCCAGATCTGGGGCGAAGACGGCTCGCCGCTGCTGACTACCACGCGTGCGCAGGGCGCCGCCGTGGCAGAACGCATGGCGGAGCGCCTTCCCGGTCCGGTGAAGGTGGCTGTGGCCATGCGCTACGGCAATCCCTCCATCCGCGCCGGTCTGGAAGAATTGCGCCGCGCCGGTGCCCGGCGCATCCTCGTGTTGCCGCTTTACCCGCAATATGCCGCATCCACCACCGGTTCCACCTTCGATGCGGTCACCCACGAGGTGAGTCGCTGGCGCTGGGTGCCCGAACTCCGTTTCATCATGGGGTATCACAGTGATCCCGCTTATGTTCAGGCGGTCGCGGACAGTATCCGCGAGCACTGGCAGGCCAACGGCCAGGGCGAGCGCCTGTTGTTCTCCTTCCACGGCATTCCCCGGGACTACCTGGACCAGGGAGACCCCTATCACTGCTACTGTCAGACCACGGCACGCCTGGTGGCAGAAAATCTGGGGCTGCCCGAGCACCAGTGGCAGGTGGCCTTCCAGTCTCGCTTTGGCCGCCAGCAGTGGCTGACGCCCTATACCTCGGAGACCATCACCGGTCTGCCGGAGCAGGGCGTGAAATCCCTGGATGTGGTCTGCCCCGGGTTCTCGGCCGACTGCCTGGAAACCCTGGAGGAGATCGCCGATGAAAGCCGCGAGGCCTTCCTGGAAGCTGGCGGCGAACGCTTCAGCTACATTCCCTCCCTGAATACACGGCGCGACCATACCGACGCACTGGCCGACCTGATCCTGCGTCATATTCAAGGCTGGCCGGAGGCGGATACAGGTTATGACTACGAAGCCAGGCGGGAACTTGGGGAACAGGCACGGGAGCGGGCCCTGGCCATGGGCGCGAAGAACTGAAGTGGGGGATGGCGTGCATATCACCGCCCTGATCATCGGTGACGAGCTGCTGTCCGGTAAGCGTCGTGACAAGCACATGGAGTTCCTGATCCAGGCCTTGAGCCAGCGGGGCCTGGAGCTGTCCTCTGCGCGCTTTGTAGGTGATGATGCCGATTTGCTGACCGAGCATCTCCGCCAGACCCTGGCCAGCGGTGCCGTGGTCTTCAGTTTTGGTGGCATCGGGGCCACGCCTGACGACCGTACCCGGCAGTGCTTTGCGCGGGCCGCCAACGTGGATCTCACCCTGCATTCAGAGGCAGTGGCCATTCTGGAGGAGCGTTTCGGGGAGTCGGCCTATCCGCATCGCATCCGCATGGCGGAGCTGCCTGCGGGGGCCTCGTTGATTCCGAACCCGGTGAACCGCATTCCGGGTTTCAGCATGCAGCATCATCACTGTGTGCCGGGCTTTCCCAACATGGCCTGGCCCATGGTGGAATGGGTGCTGGATACTCATTACACCCATCTGTTCGGCAAGGTGCCGGTGATCGAGCGACTGGTGCTGGTGAGTGGTACGCCGGAATCGGACCTGGTGTCGATCATGGAGGCGGTCATGGAGCGTTTCCCCGGGATTCGCCTGTCCAGCCTGCCATCCACCCAGGCGGGCTGTCGTGAGGTGGAGTTGGGCATCAAGGGCCCGGCGGATGATGTCATGGAGGCCGCTCAGATGCTCCTGGCGGCGCTGGATGCACAGGGGGTTCGCTGGCAGGAGCAGCCCCAGGTGAGTGCGGTGGCCAAGCCCTAGGCCCAGACCTTGGGCATCGGGCCACGGACGAGCCGTCATCAAAAAAGCGGCCCTTGGAGGCCGCTTTTTTGATGACGGAAATGGATCTGACGGGCTGTGCTCCTCCCAAGACGGCGGGAGAGGCACAGCCCGTTGCCTTAGCGGCCCAGGCTGATCCGGTGCATGACCCAGTCGCCGCGACGCTTGTGACGCAGGCCGGCACCGATATGCAGCACCAGCACGGCGATGATGCACAGTCCCAGAATCATGTGAGCCTGGAAGAGCTGTTCCGCCAGGGCCGGGTTCTCGGCGATCATGGCCGGCAGTTCCCAGGTGAAGAAGTTGACCGGGAAGCCGGCAGCCGCTGTGGCCAGGCTGCCCACGATAGGAATGGCGATCACCATCACGTACAGCAGGAAGTGCACCAGCCGGCTCATGAACCGCTGGAATCCGGACAGCTCCACCGCGTAGGGCGGTGTGCCCTGGAGCAACCGCACCACCAGGCGCAGCACCATGAGACCCAGGATGGTGATGCCCAGCGTCTTGTGAGCCATATAGGCGATATTGGCGATATCCGTGCCCACGAGCTCCACAATGCGCTCATGGCCCAGGGTGCCCAGGGTGAACCCGCCGATCAGCGAGAAGGCCAGCAGGACGGCAATCAGCCAGTGCAATACGCGCAGGGGAAAGGAATGGCGCGGCAGCCCGGAGGCTACGCCAACACTCGGATAGTCTGTACTCATGGTCGCTCCCTTATTGGTTTGTGATGGGGCCGGCTTCGAGCGCGGTTTGCGTTGACCGACCCATTGGTTAACCCGCACACAGTTTAAGCCCTATTTCGGTCTTAATATAAGCCGCAGGGCTGTCATCGGACCTGTTCGGGTGCGTTGTTCATGTGATGTTTTCGCACCCCGTCCCTCCCCAGCTTGGCCGTACTCGCCGTTCGCCGTGCTGATCTGTGTCAGTGTGTTGGGCTGGTGAGGCGCAATCGGACGCACTCCCCACGCAATCCCACGGTGTTCATCAGGTGGAACCTGGCGCTCATCTGGATCATAGTAGTATGCCAATAGGATCTGGTTAACCCCGGCGCGTCACGGTCGGGGCTGTTCGCAAACGACCTGTACAACTCACGTCAGCTGCATGTTTGGGTTGGCTCGTACTGGTTTGCCAAGAGGAGTCGGGCTATGTGGTGGTTCGTGGTCGGATACGTCATCGGGCACATCGGCTTCATGCTGGGCTCCATGCCCATCCTGGCGGTAGGGGGCGCGTTGTTCCTCTATGGGGCCTATGTGGTGGTGTATGGGACGAGCAGGGAAGAATGAGGAGGGTTTCGGTGGCCAGGGATCAATCTGGTCGAAGGCATCCCTGTGAGCCGTATATGGACAACCTTCCACTGACGTAGCAACATGCCTACATGGGTGGTTCATTTGGGAGGTGTCACCATGACCATCACGACCTTATCCAGTCGAGAACTTAACCAGAATGTTACCCGCGCAAAGCAGGTGGCCAAGAGTGGGCCCGTATTCATTACGGATCGCGGTAGGCCTGCTCATGTGCTGTTGAGCATCGAGGAATACCAGCGACTTACGAGGCAGCGCCGCAACATTGCGGATTCGCTAGCCATGCCGGGGGTTGCCGACATCGAGTTCGAGCCGCCACGTGTGACTATCGGAGCCCGGCCGGCTGATTTCTCGTGAGGTTCGTTCTCGACACCAACGTGGTGTCCGAGCTGCGAAAGGTGCGGATTGGCAAGGCTGACCCGAACGTTGCGGCATGGGCCGAAAGCGTCGATGCCGCTGACCTTTTCGTGTCAGCGATCACGATGCGCTCATTGCAGCAACGGCCCTGGTGCATGGCATGACGGTGGTGACTCGCAATGTCGCCGATTTTGAACCCACAGGAGTGACCCTCCTCAACCCGTGGAAGGCGTAGAGATGGTCGATGTAAATGGTGGGCCCGGTCGGACTCGAACCGACGACCAAGGGATTATGAGTCCCCTGCTCTAACCAACTGAGCTACAGGCCCGGTATTGATGGGCAAAACATGAAAGGGGTCGGACTACAGGGGCGGTGGGTGCCTCGTGGTTGTAGCCCGACCCACGGGAGAAACAATTACTCCAGGTCGAGGAAGCTGCGCAGCATCTCCGAGCGGGAGGGGTGGCGCAGCTTGCGCAGGGCCTTGGCCTCGATCTGACGGATGCGCTCGCGGGTCACATCGAACTGCTTGCCCACCTCTTCCAGGGTGTGGTCGGTGTTCATGTCGATGCCGAAGCGCATGCGAAGCACCTTGGCCTCGCGCGGGGTCAGGCTGGCCAGCACCTCGCGGGTGGTCTCCGACAGGCTCTCCCGGGTCGCGGAGTCGATGGGCGACTGCACATTCACATCCTCGATGAAGTCACCCAGGTGCGAGTCCTCGTCGTCGCCAATGGGCGTTTCCATGGAGATGGGCTCCTTGGCGATCTTGAGTACCTTGCGCACCTTGTCCTCCGGCATTTCCATGCGGTGGGAGAGTTCTTCCGGGGTGGCCTCGCGGCCCATCTCCTGGAGCATCTGCCGGCTGATGCGGTTGAGCTTGTTGATGGTCTCGATCATGTGCACCGGGATGCGGATGGTGCGTGCCTGGTCGGCGATGGACCGGGTAATGGCCTGACGGATCCACCAGGTGGCGTAGGTGGAAAACTTGTAACCACGCCGGTATTCGAACTTGTCCACCGCCTTCATCAGGCCGATGTTGCCCTCCTGGATCAGGTCCAGGAACTGCAGGCCACGGTTGGTGTACTTCTTGGCGATGGAGATCACCAGGCGCAGGTTGGCCTCCACCATCTCTTTTTTGGCGCGACGGGCCTTGGCTTCGCCGATGGACATGCGGCGGTTGATGTCCTTGATCTCGCCGATGCTCAGGCAGGACTCTTCCTCGATATCCACCAAGCGGTTCTGGGCCTTGATGATCTCATCCCGGTGCTCCGCCAGTTGCGTCTTGTAGCGGGCGGCCTTGCCCTTGAGCACGCCATCCAGCCATTTCAGGTTGGTTTCGTTCTCCGGGAAGGTGGAAATGAACTCCTTGCGGGGCATGTTGCACTGGTCCACGCAGGTGCGCAGGATCACGCGCTCCTGACCGCGAATGCGGGCCACCATGCCATGCAAGTCAGCGGTAAGCTGGTCCACCAGGCGTGGTACCAGCTTGAACTCCATGAAGTAGCGGGCCATTTCTTCCCGGGCCTGAGCGTATTCCTCGTTCTTGCCCTGGGCGGCGCACTCCATGGCGCGCTCATACATGTCCTCCAGCTGCGTGAAGCGCGCACGCGCCTCTTCAGGATCCGGGCCGGTGTCTTCGGGGGCGGCATCAGCGTCGGAATCGTCCGAGTCGCTGTCGTCGCCGTCATCGTCGTTGTGATCCGAGGCCTCCGCGGCGGCTGGTGTGGCCGGGGAGTCCTCGCGGGGCGGAGCCACGGAGGCAATCTCGTCGGCGTCCGGATCCATGAAGCTCACGATGATGTCGGTGAGCTTGATTTCTTCCGCCTCCACACGGCCATATTCCGATAGCAGCGATGCGATGGACTTGGGATAGTGCGCCAGGGCGAACAGGACCTGCGAGAGGCCTTCCTCGATGCGCTTGGCAATCTTGATCTCGCCTTCACGGGTGAGCAGTTCCACGGTGCCCATCTCGCGCATGTACATGCGCACCGGGTCAGTGGTGCGCCCGAATTCCCCGTCCACGGAGGCCAGCGCAGCGGCGGCTTCCTCGGCGGCATCCTCGTCGGTGGACACGGAGTTGTCGGACAGGATCAGGCTGTCGGTGTCCGGCGCCTGCTCATGGACAGTGATCCCCATGTCGTTGATCATGGCGATGATGTCTTCGATCTGCTCCGGATCGACAATGGTGTCCGGGAGGTGGTCATTCACCTCCGCATACGTCAGGAAGCCCTGTTCCTTGCCCTTGGCGATGAGCTCCTTGAGGCGGGATTGCTGTTCTTCGTGATTCATGGAAACCTGCTCAAGCTGGACCTGTGCGAACCGGGTGAGGCGCTGGCCAGGGGTTAAACGGTCAAGTATAGCATTGCGATGGGTTGACGACCACTTTCAATCGGCGTAGTGATATCAGGTTGGGTCTTGCATGCCGAACTTGCCCTTTCGGGGTTTGAGCGCCGCTTTCAACTCTGCCTTTTCCGCCTCCGTCAGTGGCTGTTGCGCCGCCCGGGCCAGCAGGGCATCGGCGCGCTGGTGCTCGTACTGACGATACAGGCGGTCCAGGGCATCATCGATCATGCGTTCCAGGTGGGCTTCCTCCGAAGGCGGAGGTTGCCACTGAGCCAATTTTAGTAGATGCGGCCACGCTGCGCTGTCGCGCCAGCGCTCCAGCAACGCTGCGGTGGTTAGATGGGGGTGTGCGTGCAGAGTTTCAAGGACCTCGGCCAGAAGCTTCACCCCAGGTACTTCCATCGACTTGAGCCAGGCGCTGTTTTCTGCACGCGCAGCCAGTGATGGACGCTCCAGCAGCAGGGAAAGCGCCAGTCGGACCGGTGTCACTGCCAGCTTGCGCCCCAGGGCTTGTCGTTGAGCGGGCCGCCGGACGGGTTCGGTCGGCACGGCCGTGGCGGTCGAGCTCGGTGCGCCCATTCGTCTCTCGAACTGCTCGGTGGACACACCCGACAGGCGAGCGATATCGCCGATGATCTGGCTGCGCAGTAGCCCTTCGGGCATGGTCGAGAGGAGTTTGGCAGCCTCGGTCCCCAGCGCGGCCCGGCCCTCGCGGGATGCCACGTCATGGCGCCTACGCAGCCCTTCCAGCAGGGCATCGGACAGGGGCTGGGCGGCCTGGATGCGCGCCTGCACGCCCTCGGGGCCTTCCTGACGGATCAGCGTATCCGGGTCTTCGCCCTCGGGCAGGAACAAGAAGCGCACCTCGCGGCCGTCCCGCAACGTGGGCAGGGCCTGTTCCAGGGCGCGCCAGGCCGCCTTGCCCCCGGCGGCATCGCCATCAAAACAGAACACCACCCGGGAGACCACCCGGAACAGCCGCTCTAGGTGGTCGCGGGTGGTGGCGGTGCCCAGGGTGGCCACCGCGTTGCGCAAGCCAAACTGCGCCAGGGCGATCACATCCATGTAGCCCTCCACCACCAGCAGTTCCTCCAGTCGCGGTGCTGCCTTGCGGGCCTCGTAAAGGCCATAGAGTTGTTGTCCCTTGTGGAAGACGGGGGTCTCCGGGGTGTTCAGGTATTTGGGTTCCCCCGGGCCCAGCAGGCGACCACCGAAACCTACCGTGCGACCGCGTGGGTCGCGGATGGGGAACATGATGCGGCCGCGGAAACGGTCAAAGGGGCGTCCGCCTTCCTTGCGGGAGGTGAGGCCCGCGGTCTGGAGTTCCTTTTCGTTGAATCGACCGGATAGCACCTGGCTCAGGTCATCCCAGGCCTCCAGGGCAAAACCAAGGCGATAATCCCGGGCAATGGCCCCGGTGAGGCCACGTTGTTTCAGGTAGTCCACTGCCTGGGGGTGCCGGCGCAGGTTCTCGACAAAATGCTCTGCTGCAGCCTCCTGTGCCTCGATCAGGCGGGTGAAGCGGTCGTTGTCTTCCCGCTGCCCGGACTCGCGGGGGACCTCCATGCCCGCCTGTCGGGCCAGTTCCTCTACGGCCTCCACAAAACCCATGTTGTCGTGGTTCATGAGAAAACCGATAGCAGTGCCGTGGGCACCACAGCCGAAGCAGTGATAGAACTGCTTGCGGGGGCTTACATAGAACGAGGGGGTCTTCTCACTGTGGAAGGGGCAGCAGGCTGCGTATTCGCTGCCCTTTTTCTTGAGTTGCACGCGGGTGTTCACCACATCGACGATATCGGTGCGGGACAGGAGTTCGTCGATGAAGGCGGAGGGAATGCGGGACATGGGGCCGCGGGGCGCGGCCCCGGGTGGGGGCCGCTTCCAGGGGATCAGTCGGCCATGGCGTCCTGCACGGCACCAAAGCTGCGGATGAAGGGCTGATTGCGTCGGATGTCAGCGGGCAGGGCGGTGATGGCACTACGGGCCGCGGTGGCGCCGGGGTAGGAGCCGAACACCAGCGCGTACATGTCCTGTCCATCGCGCCGCATGCGGAACCAGGCGACGTCGCCAGGCAGGTCGGCGTCCTGGGCGAAATCCTGCACCCCGGTTTCGCTGCTGCTCACCAACAGTTGCACGGTGTAATGGGTGGGGTTCTGGTCGCGCAGCCACTGGGCGTCACGGATGCGTTTGTCACCGCCAAGCTCCGGTTCGGGTTCCCCTGCCGGTTCCGGAGTGGGTTCTGGCTCGGGTTCCGGTTCCGGTGCTGGGGTCGGTTCCGGCTCTGGTGCGGGCTCGGGTTCTGGTTCCGGCGTCGGCACCGGTTCGGGCCTGGGGGCTGGCTCTGCCGGCACTTCGGCCCGGGGGGGCGACGTGGGCTCGGGGGCGCTGGCTGGAGGCGGTTCTGGAGCAGCCGGTGCGCGTGGTGGTTGCTCCGGCAGCACCAGGGGTTGGCTGCGCACCGGCTGAGGTTCATCGTCGGAGCCGCCCAGCAGACTCAGCAGCGTGACCAGTGCCGCCACCAGAATGATCCCCGCCACGGCCGGCGCAAACCAGCGTTGCTGCCAGAAGGCCTTGCCGCCATGACTGGCGGCGGTGGCTTGTTCCCCTTGTGTCGCTGGTGTCATGGCGCCCCCCTCACAGATGTCCCGCAGGCGTTCCATGGCGCACGTGTTGATGCGACCCGGTAGCCCGGCGGAATCTCGATGGATATCTTCAATGGTTTCCCGATCCAGTAGATCGGTCCTTTCCAGTCCGGCAGCCTGCAGGCGATGGTTCACATAGGCCCCCGTCTGTTCTCGGGTGAGCGCGCGAACCTGCACGGTCATCTGGGCCTCGGGGATGTCCAGGCCCTCATCCACTGCGGTCAGTCGTTCCTCGATTTCCGGTTCACCCACCAACAGCAGGCCAAAGCGGCGGTCGCACTGATCGTGAATGCGTTGCCGGGTCTGAATAAGCTGGCGCAGGACATCCGGCTCCAGCAGGTGGGCATCGTCGATGGCCAGCACCGGTCGCATGCCACTCTGGATCAGGCGGGTGAGAAACTGCTCCAGGGGTTCATTGCCCTCCTGTTCGACCGGCGCGGCTTCCTTCCAGTACTGGCGCACGGTGTACTCCACCGCCGCCAGGCTGATACCGGAGCGGGCCTTGAAGGCGCAAAAATCCATATTCTCCCGACCCTGGGCCAGCACTCGCAGCAGTTGCGTGCTCTTGCCGGCGCCCTGCTCGCCCTTGAGAATGACCACGTTCTGGTCATTCTCAAGGTGCTCAAGGGTGACGTTCACCGGCATGTCGGTGGCCGGGTCGGAATAGAGGAAGTCTTCGCCAGCAATGGAGGCGAACGGTTGTTGCCTCAGCCCCAGTTGGTCGAGGCAGTCGGCGGGCAGCGTGTCGTTGGCCATGGGATCCCTGGATGTCATGAAAGTGTGTTCGGGTCGAACAGACGGCCGTGTTCGGCAATGGCAAAACGGTCGGTCATGCCGGCCACGTAATCCGCCACGGCGCGGGCACGGCCGGCGTCACCGGACTGGGCGGACAGGCGTCGTGCCTTGTCCTCGTGCTCCGGGGGCAGCAGGGCGGGCTCGGCCATATAGGCGGCAAACAATTCCCTGAGCACCCGGGCCGCCTTCATGGTCATGCGGTTCACCCGATAATGCCGGTAAAGATGCTGACGTAGAAACCGTTTAAGTTCAAGGTTGTATTCTCGGATCTGTGCACTGAAGCAAATCAGCGGGCGCCCCTGGGCGCGCACGGTGTCCGGGTGGTCGGGGGCGGCCTCGCGGATGCGGGCCAGGCTGCTGTCCACCAGATCGGTGACCAGACGGTTGATCATGCGCCGGATCACCTCGTGGCGGGCACGTTTTTCGGGCAGCGCTCCGTAACGCAAGCGCACAGCCTCGAATGCCTCCCGGAACAGGGTCACCTCCATGAGCTGCTCCAGGGTGATCAGCCCGGAGCGCAGGCCGTCGTCCACGTCGTGATTGTTGTAGGCGATCTCGTCGGCCAGGTTGTTCAGTTGTGCCTCCAGCGTGGGCTGCTGCCCCTCCACGAAGCGCCGGCCCACCTCGCCCAGGGTGGCGGCCACCTTGGGGTCACAGTGCTTGAGGATGCCCTCGCGGGTCTCGAAGGTGAGGTTCAGGCCATCGAACTCGGCGTAATGGGCCTCAAGGGACTCCACGACCCGCAGCGACTGAAGGTTGTGTTCAAAACCGCCATAGTCGGCCATGCAGGCGTTGAGGGTGTCCTGGCCGGCATGGCCGAACGGTGTGTGGCCCAGGTCGTGGGCCAGGGCGATGGCCTCGGTGAGGTCTTCGTTCAGGCGCAGCACCCGGGCGATGGCGCGGGCGATCTGTGCCACTTCCAGGCTGTGGGTGAGGCGAGTACGGAACAGGTCCCCCTCGTGATTGATGAATACCTGGGTCTTGTATTCCAGGCGCCGAAAGGCAGTGGAGTGGATGATGCGATCCCGGTCCCGCTGAAACTCGCTGCGGTAGACCGGGGAGTCCTCCGGATGGCTGCGGCCACGGCTCAGGTCATCCCTGGCTGCGTAGGGAGCCAGGTAGGCGGGATCGTTCAGTGCGGCCGGTGCGGTGTTCATGGGCGGGTCAGGGTGCTCAGGGTGCTGTCAAGTGCCCCGGGGTCGAAGTCTGCCGTCACCACGGATGTGCCGATGCCCTTGAGCAGTACCAGTCGCAACTGGCCCTGGAGGACCTTCTTGTCGCCCGCCATGATCTGTTTGAAGCGCTCGGCGGACAGCCCCGTCGGCGGGGCCACCGGCAGGCGCGCCGCCTGGATGAGGTGGGTGGTGCGATTCAGGTCGTCGTCATCGATCCAGTCCATCTGCCGTGACAGGTGGGCCGCCATGATCATGCCGGCGCCCACTGCCTCGCCGTGCAGCCACTGGCCATAGCCCATGCCGTTCTCGATGGCGTGGCCGAAGGTATGGCCCAGGTTCAGCAGGGCGCGGCGTCCGGACTCCCGCTCATCCTGGGCTACAACCCGCGCCTTGTCGGCGCAGGAGCGGCAGATGGCCCAGGCCAGGGCTTCAGGGTCACGGGCCAGCAGGCGGGGCAGGTGTTCCTCCAGCCAGACGAAGAATTCCGCATCGTCGATCAGGCCGTACTTGATCACCTCGGCCAGGCCGGCGCTGAGCTCCCGGTCGGGCAGGGTGTTGAGCGTATCGGTGTCGACGACCACCAGCCGCGGCTGGTGAAAGGCCCCGATCATGTTCTTGCCCAGGGGATGATTGACGCCGGTCTTGCCCCCCACGGAGGAGTCCACCTGGGAGAGCAGGGTGGTGGGCACCTGGATGAAGTCCACGCCGCGCAGATAGGTGGCGGCGGCAAAGCCGGTGATATCGCCGATCACACCACCTCCCAGGGCGATGATCATGGCGCCGCGGTCCAGGTGCCGCTCCAGCAGGAAGGTGTAGATGCGGTTGAGGGTGTCAACGTTCTTGTATTGCTCTCCATCGGGCAGTATCAGGGCCTCGATGGGACCATCGTGCACGGGCTTCAGGGTCTGTTTGAGGGTGTCGAGGTAAAGCGGGGCCACGGTCTCGTTGGTAACGATCACGGCGCGGCGTCGCTTCAGCAAGACCTCGAAGAGCCCCGGCTCTCGTAACAGCCCCCGGCCGATGTGAATCGGGTAGCTGCGTTCGGCAAGATCAACGGTGAGGGTGTCCATGCCCGAATGATACTAAGGGGGGCATCGTGAAAGCCACCGTGACGGTATTACTCCGGGGCGGAAACGGGCCGGCAGGGGCGGGCCTTGTTCGGGTGGGGCGCGCGATTTCTGAAGCGTCGGGCCACGGTGCGTACTGTACCGCGCAGATGTTCCCGATCCGTGTCTACCACCAGATGGGCGATCTCCCGATACAGCGGGTCGCGAATCCTGAGCAGTTCCTCCAGCCGGGCGCGGGGGTTTTCCGTTTGCAGCAGAGGGCGGTTGCGATCCCGTGCGGTGCGGCGCAGCTGCACCGCCACCGAGGTGCGCAAATACACCACCAGGCCGCAGCGTTTCAGGCATTCCCGGTTTTCAGGGCGCATGACCGCGCCGCCTCCTGTGGCCAGGACGATGCCTTCGCGAGTGCACAGGTCGGCGATGACCGCCGCCTCCCGCTGGCGAAAGCCGTCTTCGCCCTCGTATTCAAAGATGGTGGGGATATCCACGCCCATGCGACGTTCGATCTCCCGGTCGCTGTCCACGAACGGCAGGTGCAGGTGGCTTGCCAGGTGCCGGCCCACGGTGGACTTGCCGGCGCCCATGGGGCCGACCAGGATGATGTTGGATTTTTCCGGTAACGGAGGGCGTCTGGGTGGCTTCATGGCGCGCTGAGACCCGGCCCATCAGTGGGCCGGGCCCAAGGGATGCTTATTTCTGGAAGGTCACCACAATGATCTGGGTGAGGATGACGATCCCGATGATCGCATACAGGGCCACCATGAAGGGTACGCCCAGCTGCAAAGAGGCCACGGTCTGGCCTGCGAGTTCTTCTGACATGGTTCCACCTCCTGAGTTGATTGGGTCGGTTGTTTGCGCCGAGGCCGTCTCTGCGGTCTTGATGCATCGGGCGCTCGCGTGGGCTAACACACCCGTATAGAGGGTGGATCATTGGCGCCTTGGTGGCAACCCTGCCGGGAGAGGCAGGGCGTGGACAATCACGAATGGGGCCTGCTGGACTGGAAAGTTCAGTCACCCATGACTATTATTAAACTAAGACTAATTATCATTTAATGGTGGTGTCATGGGATACATCCGCATCGTCGTGTTGCTCGTGCTGGCTTTGGGCGCGGTTTCACCGCTCGCCGCCAACGAGGCCCTGCGGGTGGTGGCCACTTTTTCCGTCCTGGGGGATCTGGCCCAGCGAGTCGCGGGGGAGGATGCCCGGGTGGACGTGTTGACTCCCGTGGGTGCCGAGGTGCACGACTGGGAGCTGACGCCGGATAATTTCAAGGCTCTGGAGAAGGCCGACCTGGTGCTCTATAACGGCTACATGCTGGAGCAGTGGATGGGGCAGGTGCGCGCCACCACGGTACGCGATACACCCGTGGTCGCCGTGGCTGAGCAGTCCGGAGTGGAGACCCAGCCCATCATGGTCGGTGATTTCGAAGGCGATCCCGATCCACATTTGTGGATGGACCCCCGCAATGCTGCCGCCTATGGCCATGTCATCGCCCAGGCCTTGGGGGCGGTCGATCCCCAACGGTCCGAGGCATTCACGGCTCGTGCCCAGGCGCTGGAGGCGGACCTTGAGGCGCTTCATAAGGAGATCCAGGAGGCCCTGTCGGTCATTCCTGAGGGGCATCGCCTGTTGGTCACCAGCGAGGCGGCGTTCATCTATTTTGGTGCCGCCTATGATCTGCGCCATGACGGCATCTGGGGCAACAACGCCGAGACGGAAGGCTCTCCCCGGCAGATCATGCGCGTGGTGGACCGGGTGCGCGAACAGTCGCCAAAGGCTATCTTCTGGGAAAGCACCATCTCGGATCGCCACGTGCGCAGTGTGGCCGAGGATGCCGGGGTGACCGTGGCCGGCCCATTGTACGTGGACTCCGTCGGACAGCCGGGCAGTGGTGCAGGGGACTATTTCGCCATGATGCGCCACAACAAGGTGTTGCTGAAGGACCATCTGGGAGGTGGCCGGGATGAATGACACCATGCCTCACCCCGCGCCCGCCGTGGAGGTTCATCATGTGTACGCGGCCTATCACGGGCAGCCGGTGCTGGAGGATGTGGATGTCGATCTGCCCGCCGGCCAGTGGACGGCCATCATCGGCCCCAATGGGGCCGGCAAGTCCACCCTGTTTCGCATCCTGCTGGGGGTGATGAAGGCCCTGCGGGGACGCGTGCGGGTGCTGGGGGAAGATCCGGCCAGCCAGCGCCGCGCCGGGGTCATGGCCTATATGGCGCAACAGGAGGCGGTGGAATGGGACTTCCCCATCTCGGTGAAGGATACGGTGCTCACCGGTCGCTATGGGCATATGCGCGGCGATGCCTTCTGGCGACGCATCCTGCCGCCGCGCTGGTGCGATCCCCGGCACTGGGCTGTGGTGCATCAGTGCCTGGAGGCCGTGAACATGCTGGATCATGCCGACCGGCCCATCGGTGCCCTGTCCGGCGGTCAGAAGAAGCGCGTGCTGCTGGCTCGGGCCCTTGCCCAAGAGGCCAGGATACTGCTGCTGGACGAGCCTCTGGCCGGGGTGGATACCGCCAGTGAACACCTCATCATGGAGGTGCTGGACGGTGAGCGCCGGTCGGGGCACACCGTGATCATGGTGACTCATGATATGGAGAGTGCCCGCCGTTATGCCGACAAGGTGTTGCTGCTCAATCGGCAGGTGGTGGGCATGGGGGTCCCCGAGCACATGCTGGTGGACGAGATGCTGGCCCGCACCGCTGCGGCGGGGTGGGTGCGCGGCCATGAGCCGTTGGTGGAGGCCTGATGATGGTCTGGTTCGAGACCCTGGGCAGGGCGATGATCGACACGCTGATCGCTGGGCTGATGATGATTGTGGGGCTGTTTCCCGAGGCCCTGTCGGCCCCCTTTGACTACGCCTTCATGCAGCGGGCCCTGCTCACCTCCATCCTGGTAGGGGCCATCTGCGGATTGTTGTCGTGTTTTGTGGTGCTCAAGCGCTGGTCGCTGCTGGGGGATGCGATTTCCCATGCGGTGCTGCCTGGTGTGGCCATCGCCTATCTGCTGGGCTGGCCGTTCTTCATCGGTGCCTTCCTGGCCGGCGCCGTCTCGGCCCTGGGGATTGGGGCCCTGGAGCGGCACACGCGCATCAAGTCTGATGCGGCCATGGGACTCATGTTCACCTTTGCCTTCGCCCTGGGAGTGGTGATCATCGGCAAGATCGCCACCAACACCCATCTGATGCATATCCTCTTCGGGAACGTGCTGGGTGTTCAGTACCCGGCCCTGATGCTCACCCTGTTCTCCGGTGTGGTGGCCCTGATGGCGATATGGATCTTTTATCGGCCCCTGGTGCTCTACACCTTCGACCCCATGCAGGCCCAGGCCCTGGGTTTCAACACCAGTGTGGTGCATTACGGCCTGATCCTGTTGCTCACACTGACCATCGTGGCCAGCCTGGAGACGGTGGGCATCATTCTGGTGGTGGCCATGCTCATCACGCCCGGGGCCACCGCCCACCTGCTCACGGAACGGCTGACCACCATGATGTTGCTTTCGGTGGGCACCGGGGTGCTGTCGGCGGTGCTGGGCCTGTATCTCTCCTTCCAGTTTGATCTGGCCTCTGGGGGGGCCATTGTGCTGGTGGCCACGGCACTGTTCACCGTGGCCCTGCTGGCAGCGCCCCGTCATGGCCTGGTGGGGCGCTGGTGGCGCCGACGCCAGGGGCCGGGTACCACGACCTCATGACGGTGGGAAAAATTTTCTCTCCGGCGCCCTCAAGTTGACTCCCGTTTGGCCGCCAACCCGAGCAGAGAACCTTCGAAAGACGGTTCAACACTCACGCATGCGATGTATCGGAGGTCTCCGTGGAAGCCAGTGCCATTGCCAATCTCTCCACCCAGTTGAGTCAGCAGCAGACCGCCCTTGAGGTAGGAACGGCCGTGACCAAGAAGGCGATTGATGCCCAAGCCCAGGTGGCCGCCAACCTGGTGGAAGCCTTGCCCGACCCGGGCGCCCAGGTGCTGCCAGCCAATCTGGGCAACAACATCAATGTGACGGCCTGACGGGCCCCGAAGGCGTAGCCCCCTATTGGGAACGGCCTCTTCGGGGCCGATTCACTGAGCCCCTCGCCCCTTGGGGGAGAGGGGTTGGGATGAGGGGTGCGGCTGCAAGGACTTGATGCCCTCGCCCGGTTGGCTTAGTCTGCCCCTGCCCGCCCTCGGCTCGGCCCACAAGGAAATGGATATCGTCACAGGAGGTGACCCCCATGCCAGCCCGACTTCCCTGTCCCCCCTTAGCACCCCGTCGTCTCCAAGGCTTCACCCTCGTCGAAGCCCTGGTTGCGCTGCTGGTGCTTTCCATCGGCCTGCTCGGCCTGGCGGGGTTGCAACTGTTCTCCCTGCAAAGTGCCCATTCCGCCTACCAGCGCACCGTGGCCAGCATCATGGCCATGGATGCCGGTGAACGTCTGTGGCTGGCGGCAGCCACGGGTGTGGCGGACCCGGAATCCGTGCAGGGGCCATGGCGTGGCCACTGGCAACATGATCCCGATGCCCCCGAGCGCGTCGGCCTGCCCGAGGCTGGCGATAGCGCGCTGAACTGCGATGCCTCGGGCTGCACCGTACGCATCCAGTGGGTGGATGGTCGGTTCGAGGAGGAAGGGAGCGGCGGGCCGGCCTTTGAATATGCGCTGCAACCGCCGTCGGCGTGGTTGCCATGAGCGCCGCACATCGTCCAGCCGAGTCATGGCCAGGGGTACGGGGCTTTTCACTGGTCGAGTTGATGGTCGCCATGGTGATCGGCCTGATCCTGATGGCCGGTGTGGTGCAGGTCTTCCTCGCCAATCACACCGCCTATCGGGAGGCCCAGCGGTTCTCCCAGCTCCAGGAGACCATGGCCTTTGCCGTGGACTACCTGGCCCGGGACATTCGCGGGGCCGAGCATGTCACCCATGCGGATGGTGAGCTGGAGGTGGTCCGGGATCGTGTTATCGACTGGTGCGGTGCACCGCCAGGGCTGCACGCGGTGACCTATTTCATCCAGAACGACGCCCTGCGCTGCCGGCATGGATCGCTGCACAACCATGAGTTGCTGCGCGGTTTCCAGCCCGGCTCCGAACTGATGGCCGACCTCCTGCCTGATGCGGCGGATCCGGTGGCCGTGCGATTGGGGCTGATGCTGCAAAGTGGCGTGGGGCAGGGTGTGCCGCTACGGGAGCATGATCTGGAGTTTCATGTGGCATTGAGGAACCGGATACTGGCACCAGGTACATCCCCGTAGTGATCAGGGGCCGTCCACGGATTTATCCCCAATACCTCCTGAACCGCTACAATCACGTCTCAGTCAATGATCGGGAGATCCCATGTCTTACAGCATGACCGGTTTTGCACGATGCGAGTCTTCGGGCGAATTCGGTTCGCTTGTCTGGGAGTTGCGCAGCGTCAATCATCGCTATCTGGAGATTTCACCCCGGCTGCCGGAGGAGCTTCGCGGCCTGGAGGGCAAGGTGCGCGAGCGCATCCAGTCCCGGGTGGGGCGGGGCAAGGTGGAGTGCAACCTGCGGTTTCGTCGCGGTGCCGCAGCCCAGGACACCATCGAGCTCAACGACGAACTGGCCAAGGAGGTGATCAGCACGGTCGTGCGAGTGGAACACTGGATGATGAACGCAGCACGCATGACGGCGATGGACATCCTGCGCTGGCCGGGCGTGGTGGTCGAGCCCGAGCAGGATCTGCAACCCGTGATGACCGCCGCCCTGGAACTGCTGGATGAGGCTCTGAACACCCTGGTGGAGAATCGCGGTCGTGAGGGGGCGCACATCAAGGAACTGCTTCAGGCCCGCTGCAAGGCCCTTGCCGAGCAGGTGGCCCGGGTGCGCGCACGGCGACCCCAGGTGGTGGAGGCCCTGCGCGAACGGGTTCGCAGTCGCATTCAGGAACTGGGCACCGACCTTGAGCCCGGCAGGCTGGAGCAGGAACTGGCCCTGCAGGCCCAGAAGCTGGACGTGGCCGAGGAGCTGGATCGCCTGGACGGTCACGTGAAGGAGATCCACGCCGTGCTGGCACGCCGCGAGCCGGTGGGACGGCGCCTGGATTTCCTCATGCAGGAGCTTAACCGCGAGGCCAACACCCTGAGTTCCAAGTCCAATGACATGGAAACCACCCAGGCTGCCGTGGAGCTCAAGGTGCTCATCGAACAGATGCGCGAGCAGATCCAGAATCTGGAATAGCATCCGTGCATCACTATCACTTTCGCCTGGACATCCCCCGTGACGAATTCCTGCGCTACTATTCCGGGTCGGCGGCCTCCGTGGTGGCTTCTTCTCAGGAGGGTCGCACGGTGCGGTTCCCGGCCTCGGCCCTGCGCCCGCATGTGACCCATGACGGCGTACGCGGGCGGTTCCGTCTGACCGTGGACGACCAATTCCGGCTGCAGTCCCTGGAGCGTATCGGCACCGGATGAGCGGTCATCCAATGACCCTTGAAATTCTCCCCACGACCCCTATATCGGATAGCGAAAGGCGATGTTGCCTTGACTGACGAGATAAGTGGAGGTGATAGCCATGTTGACGACCCGTTATGAACCCTGGAGCCTGCTGAATCAGTTGTCCCGGGAGCTGGATCGCCTCAACCCGGCCATGGGCGGCGGCGAAGAGGCCGCAGCCACCAGTGACTGGGTGCCGGCGGTGGATATCCGGGAGGAGAAGGAGGCCTATGTGCTGCACGCGGATGTGCCCGGCGTGGACCCCAAGGACATTGAAGTCCATATGGAGAACGGCGTGCTGACCATTCGCGGTGAGCGCAAGGCGGAAAGCGCGGAAGAGCGTGAAGGGTACAAGCGCGTGGAGCGCATCCGCGGCAGCTTCTATCGTCGCTTCTCCCTGCCCGACACGGCAGACGCCGAGCGCATCAGCGCCCGCAGCGCCAACGGTGTGCTGGAGGTGCGCATTCCCAAGCAGGAAAAGGTGCAGCCCCGGCGCATCACCGTGGAAGGATAACCCCGGACTCCATTCGGAAGGCGTTCGGCAGGACGCAACCTGCGCCGCGTGATCACGCGGCGCTCTTGTTTTGGAGTATCGTAGGCGGTTATGGAATACAAAGATTACTACAAGGTGCTGGGAGTGGATCGCTCCGCCTCCCAGGACGAGCTCAAGAAGGCCTATCGCCGGCTGGCGCGTAAATACCATCCCGATGTGAGCAAGGAGGCCAATGCCGAGGATCGCTTCAAGGAGGTCAATGAGGCGTACGAGGTCCTGGGCGACGCGGAAAAGCGCAAGGCCTATGATCAGTTGGGCCAAGACTGGCGCTCGGGTCAGGATTTTCGTCCGCCCCCGGACTGGGATGCCTGGTTCGGTGGCGGTGCGGGCGGTCCCCAGGCCGGTGGCTTTTATGACGCCGGCCCCCAGGCGGGTTTCAGTGAGGGCGACTTCTCCGACTTCTTCGAGACCCTGTTTGGCGGTGGTGCGCGGCGTACCCGGGGGCATCGCACCCAGCGAGGTTTTGCCAGCCGTGGGCAAGACCAGACGGCCCGTATCCAGCTGGATCTGGAGCAGGCCTTTCGGGGTGGCTCCGTGCCGGTCCGCATTGGTGAGCGCAGTCTGCAGGTGAAGATCCCCGCCGGGGTCACCGAGGGCAAGCGCATCCGCCTGTCCGGTCAGGGTGCTCAGGGCGTCGGTGGGGGGAATGCCGGTGATCTCTATCTGGAGGTTCGCATTCGCCCCCATCGTCATTTTCGTCTGGAGGGGCGTGACATCCATCTGGATTTCCCCATGACCCCCTGGGAGGCAGCGCTGGGGGCTACCGTGAGCGTGCCCACCCTGGAAGGCTCGGTGGACATGAAAGTCCCGGCCGGCTCCCGCTCAGGCAGCAAACTGCGCCTGAAGGGCCGCGGGATGCCTGGTTCACCTCCCGGTGACCAGTACCTGATACTGCAGATCGTCACGCCCCCGGCAGACTCGGATAAGGCCCGCAAGCTCTATGAGCGTATGCAGAAGGAGATGCCTTTCAATCCCAGGGAACACCTGCCGGGTAACAACTGACGCGATCTGAGCCCTTCTCACAAGGCCTGCTCTACTAGAGCCCCTCGCCCCCCTGGGGAGAGGGGTTGGGGTGAGGGGAAGGGGAGACCCACCTTCGCCCCCCATCCTCCAGTTCCTCCTGCTTCCAGAACGGTGCACGCTCCTTGAGCGCCTCCATCAGGAACTGGCAGGCCTCAAAAGCCGCCTGGCGATGGGCCGACCATGTTGCCACCACCACAATGGGTTGCCCCGGCTCGATCCGGCCCACCCGATGACCGATCAGGGAGTCCTGAATCGGCCATCGGGTTCGGGCGTCATCCTCGATGAGCGTAAGCTCACGTTCGGTCATCCCCGGATAGTGCTCCAGGGTCATGCCCGTGACCCTGTCCCCATCGTTGAAATCCCGCATGGTGCCCACGAACAGCGCGCAGGCCCCGAAACTTCCCGGGGCCAGGCCGCGCTCATGCTCGCTCACCAGGCTGAAGGGCTCCAGGGGATCGCTGTGCAGCACAACCGTCATCTCAACCCCCCGTCACTGGTGGAAAAAAGGCCACTTCATCCCCGTCCCGGACGGGATCTTCCAGTGACGCATGGGCATGGTTCAGGGCCGCCAGCACGCGGGGCGGCAGGTCACGGTCCGGTTGAGCGCGCTGCCAGACATCGGCCACGCAGTGAATTCCATCGGTGGGCACCGAGGCCTCCGAGACACCCAGCTGCTCTCTCAGGCTGGCAAAGTAACGTACGGTAATGGACATGGCGTGTGGATCCCGGTCAGTCTTCGATCACAGCTTAATCATTGGCTGATCCCAAGCACCATACCCGACAGGATGCCATCCATGAACGATCTCACGCATTTTGATGCCGCCGGCCAGGCCCGTATGGTGGACGTGGGCCATAAGTCGCCCACCCGCCGCGTGGCCGTGGCCGAGGGGCGAATCCGCCTTAAGGCCTCCACCCTGGAGCGGATCCGCCAGGGTGACCACAAAAAGGGAGATGTGCTCGGCATCGCCCGGGTCGCTGCCATCATGGCCAGTAAACGCACCGCCGATCTGATCCCCTTGTGCCACCCGATTGCCCTGAGCCGGGTGCAGGTGGACCTGGAACCCATGGCCGAACCGTCCGCCGTGTATTGTCGCGTGACCGCGGAGACCACCGGTCCCACCGGCGTGGAAATGGAGGCCCTCACCGCTGTGCAGGTGGCCCTGCTCACCCTCTACGACATGTGCAAGGCCGTGGACCGGGGCATGGTCATGGAGGGGATCGGCCTGGTCAGCAAATCAGGCGGGCAGTCCGGCGATTGGCGGCGGACGTAAAAAAGCTGACAGACGCGGCTCAGCGCTGCATCAGCCGCATGGAATTGGCCAGCAGGCGCACACGGCGCTTCACGTCATCGCGCATGCGCCTGAAGGGTTCCAGATCATCCCCATCCGTGGCGAAACGGCTGGGCGGATCCATGGGCCAGTTCTTGCACACAAAACTCTCGGCAGCGGGCAGGGGTAGCTTGGCGGGATCGGTACACAGGGTGATGATCATGTCTGCCCATGCCACCAGGTCCCGATCCAGGGCCTTGGCCTCCAGGGCGTGGGATTCGAGATCCTCCTCCCGTAGCACCGTCATGACACGGGGCTGTGCCTTGCCCGCCTGCAGGCCAGCGGAGCGGACCTCCACCAGGTCGGGCATCCGTTGTCGGGCATAGGCCTCGGCGACCAGGGTGCGGGCCGTGTTGGTGTGGCCCAGGAACAGGATGTGAGGCTTGCGCCGCAGGTCGGGTTTCTCGGGCATGGGCGGGATTTCAGCGGGAAGCGGCCAGTATGTGTGGATTGTACTCACCGCCTTGGCAGGAAAGCCAGATCTGCCACCCCCGTTCCTGGGGTATCCCTGCCTGTAAGGAGAGGGTGAACAGGCGATCATCTCCCTGTCATGGCTTTAACGCCCCTGGCCTTAGTACACTGATCAACATGCTGGCTCGCTGGACCCAAGTGAATGGTTCCGTAAGGCGGATCGACGACGTACATGCGACCGACGAGGTAATGACTCAATGAAATGGATCAAGCGTGGCCTGCTGGCCCTCTTCGGGCTACTGGTGCTGTTCGTGGTGCTGGTGGGTTTTCTACTGGTCACCGTGGACCCCAACGACTACAAGGACCGCATCAGCGAGGTGGTGGAGGAGCAGACCGGGCGCACCCTGGTGATCTCTGGCGACATCGGCCTGTCCGTGTTCCCGCGACTGGGTCTGGAGCTGGGCGAGGCGACGCTATCCAATGCCGAGGGTTTCGAAGAGGCGCACTTTGCGCGGGTAGGGGAGGTGGACGTAGCCGTGGCCCTGCTGCCCCTGCTGCGCCGGGAACTCCAGGTACAGCAGGTCCGGCTCGAGGGGCTTGAACTCAACCTGGCGCGCGACGCTGACGGCCGCGCCAACTGGGATGACCTGGTGGATGCAGAGGCGATCGCCGAGCAGCCGGAAGGGGAGGCCTCGCCGGTGACTCGGTCTGGCGATGACTCCGCAGTGCCCGAATTCCTGCGGGGCCTGGATGTGGCGGGGATACAGGTACGTGATGCCCGTCTCAACTGGCGTGATGATCAAAGCGGTACGCGCATGAGCGTCGACCCGTTCAACCTGGAACTGGGGCGCCTGCGTCTGGCCGAGGAGACCACCCTGAAACTCTCCATGCGGACCCGCATGGATGACCTGGAAACCGGCGTGGAACTGCAAGGGCTGCTTTTGCTGGATGTGTCCAATCAGCGTTACGCCCTGCGCCGCATGGTGGCCCAGCTGGACGCAACAGGCGATGCCCTGCCCGCTCCGATCGAGGCGCGGGTGGAAGCGGATCTGATCGCTGACCTGCGCAATGACCTGGCCAAGGTGGAGCGTCTGACTGTCAATGCCTTCGACACCCAGTTCACCGGGTTGGTGGAGGTGGCGGAACTCAGCACCGAGCCTCGTATCCATGGCGAATTGCGCAGTGGCCGTTTCAGCCCGCGGCGCATGATGGAGACGCTGGCCATCGAGCCCCCTGAAACAGCGAACCCTGACGTGCTCACCAACGCCGCCATGGATCTGGCCTTGACCCTGCAGGGGAATGTGCTGGACCTGACCCAGTTGATCGTCACCCTGGATGACAGCACCCTGACCGGGCAGGCGACCGTGAAGAATCTGGCCAGCCCCGATGTCAGCATGGCCATGCAACTGGACCGCATCAACCTGGACCACTACCTGCCGCCGACCGCTGATCCCGATGGCAACGGCGGTGGCAGCGATGACACCCAGGCCCGTGATGGCTGGCCCGACGAGCCCCTGGAACTGCCGGTGGATAGCCTGCGGGAGTTGAAAGTGACGGGGGATCTGAGTGTGGGCAACCTGACGGTGGCCGGCCTGAGCCTGCAGGATGTGAACCTCGAGCTGCGTGCCCGTGATGGTCGCCTGGATGTGGAATCGATCCGTGCCGCCCTCTACGAGGGGCAGCTGGATGGCAGCCTGGGCCTGGATGTCCGCCAGGATACTCCGCGCATCCAGGCCCGCCAGGCCCTGGAGGGCATCCGCTTCGGCGGTCTGCTGGAAGATCTCACCGGCAAGGCCATGGTCACCGGCGGTGCGAATGTGAGTTTCGACATCACCAGCCGCGGCAACTCGGTGAAGGCCCTGATCAATGGCCTCAACGGCAATGGGCAGATGCGCGTTGCCGATGGTGCCGTCAAGGGCATCAACGTGGCCCAGATCATCCGCGATGCCGAGGCGCGCGTGCGCGGGCGCTCTCCCGAGGAGACCGACGAGCCGCGTCAGACCGACTTTACCGAGATCACTGGCAGCTTCAACATCAATGACGGCGTGGTGAAGAACGATGATCTGCAGGCGGCCTCACCGCTTCTGCGTATCCGGGGTCGGGGCGAAGCCGACCTGAACCGGGAGCGCCTGGACTACCGCCTGGATACCAGCCTGGTGGGGACCCTGGAAGGTCAGGGTGGTCGCGACCTGTCGGATCTGCGCAACGTGAACCTGCCCATCACCATCCGTGGCAGCTTCAGCGAGCCTAGCTTCGGCCTGGACCTGCGCTCGGTGTTCGAGAGCCGCGTGCGGGAAGAGGCCGAGGAGCGGGTCCGTGAACAGGTGGATCCCGTGATCGAGGAACAGCGTGAACGCCTGCGGGAAGAGGGCGGTCGACTCCAGGAGGAGTTGGGTGACCGACTGCTTGACCGGTTGCGCTGAGTCTCCGGGGGATTTCGCGGCGCGCCTGCTGGTGTGGTACGACCGGCACGGCCGCCATGATCTGCCCTGGCAGAAGGATGTGACCCCCTACCGGGTCTGGGTGTCGGAGATCATGCTCCAGCAGACCCAGGTGGGGACGGTCATCCCCTATTTCCAGCGTTTCATGGCCCGTTTCCCGGATGTGCACGCCCTGGCGGCGGCCACACAGGATGAGGTGCTGCACTACTGGTCGGGCCTGGGCTATTACGCCCGGGGTCGCAACCTGCACCGGGCGGCGCAGCAACTGGTGGACCACTGCCAGGGGCAGTTCCCCCGGCAGCGCCAGGCACTTGAGGCCCTGCCCGGCATCGGCCGCTCCACGGCTGCGGCCATTCTGGCCCTGTCCGGAGGGCAGCACGAGGCCATTCTGGATGGCAACGTCAAGCGGGTACTCGCGCGCCATCGGGCCGTGCAGGGCTGGACTGGCGAGGCAGCGGTGCAAAAACGTTTGTGGGCGCTGGCGGAATCCCTTACACCCGCCGAGCGTGTGGCGGACTACACCCAGGCCATCATGGACCTGGGGGCCACCGTCTGCACCCGTGGCCGGCCTCGCTGCGATGCCTGTCCGGTAGCCGACGACTGCCTGGCCCGTGCCCAGGGGCTGCAATCCAGCCTGCCCACCCCCAGGCCCCGTCGGAAACAGCCCCTGCGCCAGGTATGCGTGCTGATCATTCAGGGGCCGCAAGGCATCCTGCTGGAGCAGCGCCCGCCCACCGGGTTATGGGGTGGTCTGTGGGGCTTTCCCGAAGTGGCGTCCGTGGCAGAGGCGTCGGGATGGTGCCAGGCACAACTGGGGGGCGAGCTCGTGCGCCATGAGGCCATGGAACCCTTCGTGCACACCTTCACGCATTTTCGCTTGCACATCACCCCGGTTCGGGTGTGGGTGCAAAACCCTGCCGGAGGCGTGATGGAAGCGGTTGGCCGCGTCTGGTATAAAGACACGGCTCAGGCAGGCCTGGGGCTGGCTGCACCGGTGACCCGGCTGCTGAACCAAATCACGCAAGAAGACGGAGAGATCAATGGCTCGCATGGTGAAATGCGTAATGCTGGGTGAAGAGGCCGAAGGCCTGGACTTCCCTCCCTATCCCGGTGAACTGGGCAAGCGGATCTTCGAGAACGTCTCCAAGCAGGCCTGGCAGAAATGGATGGGTCACCAGACCATGCTCATCAACGAGTACCGCCTGACCCCCATCGACCCCAAGGCCCGCCAGTTCCTGGAGGAGGAGATGGAGAAATTCTTCTTTGGTGAAGGCGCCACCACGCCCGAGGGCTACGTTGATCCGAACAAATAGGGCGCTCATGGACTTGACGAATGCGGTCAGTCCGGCTTTAATACGCACCTTCGCTGCGGCGCCCTCGTCCAGCAGCGTTCAGATCAGATCAAATCAGGCCAGGTAGCTCAGTTGGTAGAGCAGGGGATTGAAAATCCCCGTGTCGGCGGTTCGATTCCGTCCCTGGCCACCATATTCTTCAACGACTTGGCCCGCCCTTGAGCGGGCTTTGTTGTATCTGGGCCCCTGCCAGTCAGGCTCAACCGGTTGCGCGAAGCAGGCAAGAACGTCCCCTTGGCGTATCTTTGATACGCTGGCGGGTAGAATATGGGCCCTATTTGCTATCCTGCATCGATAGGGGTGACCCGATCGACGTCTGGCGTCTTCTGCATGATCAAAGAGACACCGCGACGCGCGCCTCAAGGAGGATTGAGGAAGGAGGGAGGACGTGAACGCTTACACGGAGTCATCAACGACGCGGTATTGCATCCCCATCCGGGCGATACCCTTGCCAGCATTGCTCGTTGATGCAAAAGGGGGCCTTCTGGATGCGAATCCGGAGTTGAGGAAATGCCTCGGGTTGGAAAATGATCCAGGACAATGGCCCGACCTGAGCCATTTCCTGTTGTCGCTGGAGCCTGACGAGTTGCAATCGCGGCTTCGTCAATGCCCGCACAGCGGCGAGGCAGTGGCGCATCGAGTGCGATGCCGTAACGCCCAAGGGCAGCCCTGCGAGGCCATCTTGCACATGGCGGGCCTGGGTAACGGTCTCTACCTATGCACCTTCACCCGTCTGCACTGGATGTGGGACTCACACAAGGAGCAACCCGATGCCCGTGGTCTGGAGGCCCAGCGCTGGCGTTTTGCGGTGCATGGTGCCGGAGATGGCGTATGGGACTGGGATGTGGCCACCAACGAGGTGGCATTCTGTCACCGGTTTGCCGGTATTTTGGGTTACACCGATCGGGAGCTGGATCACAGCTTTGACCAGTGGCTCAAATTGGTCCATCCGGACGACCTGCGCCGATTCAGTGCCGAGTTGCAGGCGCATCTTCAGGGGGATCACGACCACCATACGGCGGAGTACCGTATGCGGCATCGGGAAGGCCACTGGGTGTGGGTGATGAGCCGGGGTCGGGCGATCTCCCGGGACGCGCGTAACCATCCATGTCGGGTGGTGGGCACCCTGTCGGATATTGCCGACCGCAAGCAGATGGAGGAGGAGTTGCGTCGCATGGCCACTACGGATTTCCTCACTGGCCTGCCCAATCGTCGGCACTTTCTTTCCCGCATCGAGGACGAACTGGCCCGGGTCAAACGCAAGCCGGAGCAGGGCGGCGCCGTGCTGATGCTGGACCTGGATCACTTCAAGGGCATCAATGATGTCTATGGGCATTCCACCGGCGATGCCGTATTGCGGCATTTTGCCTCGGTGTTCAGTTCGGCCCTGCGCCACATGGATCTGGCGGCCCGCATGGGGGGCGAGGAGTTCGCGGTTCTGTTGCCGGGCACCCACCTGCAGGATGCCCGGGTGCTGGCCGAGCGCCTGCGCCGACGCATCAAGAGCACCCCGGCGGTGCATCAGGGGGCCATCATGGCGGTTACCGTGAGCATTGGTGTGGCTGAACTGCACCCGGAGGATGGCTCCCCGGATGACACCCTCCACAGGGCGGACGCCGCCCTGTACCGTGCCAAGGGTGATGGCCGCAATCGGGTGGAGGTGGCCCGCCCGCCCGGTGAGGAAGGCCATGGGGAGGATTTCTTGTGATGACGCCTCAGCCTATCATGCCTCAGTGGCCAGTCCCCCAGGGGGTGAAAGCCGCGGTGACCACCCGGGCGGGTGGGGTGAGCCACCCGCCCCACGATAGCCTGAATCTGGGGTTGGGCAACGGGGATGACCCGGCCGCTGTGATGGAGAATCGCCATCGGCTGCGCCAGGCTCTGAACCTGCCCAATGAGCCGGCATGGCTTCATCAGGTGCACGGCTTTCAGGTGGTGGAGGCCCGTGAAGTGAATCCCGATAAGCCTCCCAAGGCCGATGCCACCATCACCCGCATTCCCGGCGTGGTGTGCGCCGTACTCACGGCGGATTGTTTGCCGGTGCTGTTCTGTGACCGCGTGGGGGGGCAGGTGGCCGCTGCCCACGCCGGCTGGCGCGGCCTGGTGGCCGGTGTGCTGGAGGCCACGGTGGAAGCCTTCGATTGCCCGCCGATGGATGTCATCGCCTGGCTGGGCCCTTGCATCGGGCCGCAAGCCTTCGAAGTCGGTTCCGAAGTGCGCCAGGCCTTCATCGATGACGACCCGGGCGCAGACGCTGCCTTTGTCCCTTCCCCTCAGGGCCGCTGGCTGGCCGATCTGCACCGCCTGGCCCGCCGCCGCCTGCATGACTGCGGCGTCACCCAGATCGCCAGCATCGAAGCCTGCACCCACAGCGACCCAGAGCGCTTCTACTCCTACCGCCGGGACGGCGAAACGGGCCGGATGGCCAGCCTGATCTGGCTGGAGGTGTAAAGTTCTAAGGCTGCCCCCCCAGCAGTCGGTACTCATTGAACACCCGCTCGATGTAGCCCCGGGTTTCCCGGAAGGGGGGCACGCCGCCGTATCGCTCCACGGCGCCGGGGCCGGCATTGTAGGCGGCCAGGGCCAGTGTGAGATCACCCTCAAAGCGGTCCAGCATTCGAGCGAAATAGGTCACCCCGCCGCGGATGTTCTGTTGGGGGTCGAAGGTATTCTCCACCCCCACTTCCCGGGCCGTGCCCGGCATGAGCTGCATCAGCCCCTCGGCGCCCACCCGGGAGACCGCGAATCGATCGAAACAGGACTCCACGGTAATGATGGCCCGAATCAACTCCTGATCCACCCGGTGATGTCGGGCGTAGTGCATCACCCAGCCCATCTGATCCGCGGCCCGCTGATCCAGCATGGCGCGGGTCAAGCCCTGGCAGGCATGCCGGGCGGTGGGTCGTCCGTAACGGCGCACAAAGGTGTAGTCCGGCCCCATGTCCCGTTGATCGGTGAACATCGGGACGCCATCGCGACCCTCGTGCATATAGATGTCCGCCCTCGACACACCGGGCCCGCAGGCCAGCAGCATCGCCAGGGCGAGGCCGGCGGGAAGTGTCCAGGTCGAGAAACGGTGCGTCTGCATTGTGTTTACATCCCCCTGCACGGATCATAGGGACACACCCAAGATACACGCAACGCATGCGCCAGGCCTCGCTCCCCGACCATCGCCCGATTTTCCCGGACGGTTTGCTTACCGTGCTGGCCCGCGGCCCGCAAACGAGCCCTCAGGCACTGGCCCTGGCCTTGGGGGTGCCCGAGGCGACCGTGCGCCAGGGGCTCAACACCCTGCGCGATCTGGGGCTGGCCCTCCATGAGGATACCCACGGTCTGATCCATCTGGATACCCGCCTGGATGTGCTGGATGAGCGAGGAATTCAGGCCGGTTTTGACGATCCTGAATCCGCCCCACCCATCCAGGTGCTGGAACAGGTGGATTCCACCAGTGCCTGGCTGGACCGGGCTCGCCAACAAGGTGCCCGAGGCCCGTTGGCCTGCTGCGCGGATGTGCAGACCGCTGGTCGGGGGCGTCGTGGTCGCCAGTGGCTGATGCCGCCGTGTGCTGGTCTGGCCCTGTCACTGCTTTGGGACACTGCCTCCTGGCCCGGCCCGGACCCTACCGTCACCCTGGCCACTGGGGCCGCCTTGGTGCAATGCCTGGAATCCCTCGGGGCACAGGGGCTCGGCCTTAAATGGCCCAATGACATCCAGATGGACGGCCTCAAACTGGGGGGCATCCTGGTGGAGGGCCGCCTCAACCGGGGCGGCGGCGGGGCCTTGATCCTGGGTGTGGGGCTGAACTTGCGCCTGCCCGGGGATCTGCCCATCGACCAGCCCTACGCAGACCTGCACCGCGCGGGCCTTGACCCCCTGCCGGATCGCAGTTGGCTTGCGGGGCGCCTGTTGCAGGCTCTGATCCGGATGCTGGAGACCTACCCGGAACCAGGCTTCGAGGCCTGGCAGGCTCTGTGGCAGGACCGGGATGTCTGCCGGGGTCGGGCAGTGACCCTCGCCGGAGATCCGGCCATTGAAGGCATCGCCCAGGGTGTGGACGCCGCAGGGCGTCTGTGTGTGGAGACCGCCAGCGGGCAAAACTGGGTGGAGGCCGGTGAGGTGAGTCTGCGGGTGGGGCCATGAAACTGCTGCTGGATGGGGGCAACTCCCGCCTCAAATGGGCCTGGTGGGCGCAGGGGGCCGTGCGCGAGCAGGGCGCCCTGGCCCATGAGGGTGCCGCCCGGACCCACTGGTCCGGGTTTTTGTCATCCCTGACAGCACTGAGCGCCGGAGGCCCGCCGGCGCGGATCCTGTGTGTGGAGGTGCTCGGCAGGGCCTTTCGTGAGGCCCTGGCAGCCTGGGCTCGGGATCTGGGCTGGCCCGCCCCCCGCTTCCTCAGCGCCGATCCGGCACTGCACGGCATTACCAGTGACTACCACGACCCCGCCCGGCTGGGCCTGGATCGCTACGCGGCCATGGCCGGGGCCAGGGCACTGGGTCATGAGTCCGCCGTGATCATCGATTGTGGCACGGCGGTGACCCTGGATCGGCTTGATCAGGGTGGACATCACCGAGGCGGGCTGATCCTTCCCGGCCTGGGTCTGATGCGTCGTAGCCTCGGTGCGGCTCCCGGGGTGTCCGGGTTACCGGAGGGCCGGGCGGACTGTATCCCGGCGGTGTGTACCGCCGATGCCGTGGCCACCGGCACCCTGATGGGGCTTGTCGCGGCCATCGACCATTTGTCCGCGCAACTGCTGCCAGACAGCGCTGGCCCGATACCCCGGCTCATCACTGGCGGTGACGCGTCGCAACTGGTCCCGCATCTGACGGGGGATGTCCTGTGGCTGCCGGATCTTGTCTTCACCGGTCTGGCGCAGATGGGGAAGGGGGGCTGATGCGCGTCCTCTTTGTCCTGTTGGTGCTGTTCAACCTGGGATATCTCGGATTCGTTCTGTGGAGCGATGCGCCATCCTCGCCATCAGCGGCAATATCGCCCGTCTCCGTCGACCGGCCGGATGTCCCCCTGCTGCAGCGCCTGGGAGAGCAGCAGCCTCCGGCACCGGGCAGTCAGGTGCAGGCCAGCACCTGGGGGTGTTTCAGCCTGGGGCCTTTCGATGATGACCTGGTAGCCCGCCGGGCCCTGCTGGACTGGGAAGCCGCCGGGGCGAGAGGGATGATTCGTCCGGCGCAGGCCGCGCGACCGGCGTCCTATTGGGTGATTCTGCCCCCGCATGATGGCTCTCAGGGCGCGGAGGCTGCCCGGCAGCGGTTGAATGATGAGGGCGTGGATGATCATTACGTGATCACCGAGGGGGAGCATGAACAGGGCCTGTCCCTGGGGCTGTTCTCGTCCAAGGAGCGTGCCCGGCGTCGTCAGGTGCAGATCCAGGGCCTGGGCCTGGAGCCGCGGGTGATGACTCGATATCGGGAACAGACCGTCTATTGGGTGGACCTGGAGATCCATCGTGCCCTGGATGTCGGTGCGCGTCCGGCAGTCGGGCCCGGCCTGCAGTGGCAGGCGCGGGTCTGCCCATAGCCTTGTTGATTGCGGACCCCGAAGTGCTGGTCTAAGATAACGCCTCTCGCAACACACGCCGGAGTAGCTCAGCTGGTAGAGCAGGGCACTTGTAATGCCAAGGTCGTAGGTTCGACTCCTATCTCCGGCACCAACACGATCCACTCTTCAAGGGGCGACACTTCGGAGGTCGCCCCTTGTCGTTCTGCTCCCGGGTGATTGAAAGATGGCGCCTCAGCCGAGGGTGTAAGGGGGTGTTCATGCCGCTTGTCGCCTCGGCAACCTCCTTTGGTGACCTATCCTCACGTGCAAGGGTGGATTTGTAAAAAAATGCGACTACACTTTGAGTAGGGCTTGCAAAGTGTGACCGACGTCACATAACCTTCGTGAAAAGGATCAAGAATAGAGGGGCGTTCACAGCAGGAACGTCGATCTTGCGACTGACCCGTGGGACCTCAGCTGAGGTTCACATGCGCCAGTCATTAACCCAAGCAAGAGAGGTTTGGGTCTATGGGAAATCCAGCAGAAAACCGGTTGTTGTCCGTGGTGGAAACCGCTGACGTCGTTCAGGAGAAGCAGCGCGCGCCCGGTAAGCGTACGCCGCCACCACCACCCAGACTGGTCAGGCCAAGTGAGGCCAAGAGGCGCCCCGTCCGGGTTCGCCACAGCCATTTTCACATTCTTGGAAGGGACGTCTCTACCCCGTTTCTTCTCCTGGCCACGCTCGAGGTGCTGGTCCTGGCGCTGGCCTTTCTGGGCGCCACCCAGTTGAGTCTCCCCACCGAACTGGCCTTCGCGGGGCAGGCAAGTACCCTGCAGATGCTGCTGTTCGTGGGCATCAGCATGGTGGGTATGGTGAGCATGGGGCTCTACCGCAGAGGGTTTCGCGGCGGCGCCACGGCCACCGTCCTGCGCATCCTGGCATCCGGTGTCCTGGCCATTGTCATGATGTCCATGCTGTTCTATGTCTTCCCCCACCTCATGCTCGCCCCCACCACCCTGGCGGTGGCCCTGGGCCTGGCAGTACCGGGTATCCTGGTCACTCGATTCGGCATGCTCAAGGTGCTGTCCCACGAGGCCTTCAAACGTCGGGTGCTGGTGCTGGGAGCGGGCGACACAGCCAGCCTGTTCCTGCGGTTGCGCCGCAAGTCGGATCAGATGGCCTTCACCGTGGTGGGTTTTGTCCCGGGGCAGGGCGACTCGTCCAAGGTGGGAACCGAGAGCCTGGTGGACATGGATGAATCCCTCACCGAATTTACCCGCCGCCATCATGTTGATGACGTGGTCATTGCTTACGACGACCCCCGAGGCGGTTTCCCCACGGATGAACTCATGCATTGCAAGATGCACGGCGTGAACGTGCTGGACGTGGCGGACTTTTTCGAACGCGAGGCCGGGTTGCTCAAACTGGATATCCTGCGTCCCTCCAGCATGATCTTCGGGCGCGGTTTCCGTCAGTGCATCTACCGCGACTATGCCAAGCGCGTACTGGACCTGGTGAGTAGCCTGGGCCTGCTGGCGATCACCTGGCCCTTCATGCTGGTCTGCGCCATTGCCATCTTCATCGAGAGCAAGGGTCAGGGCTCGGTCATCTTCAAGCAAGTGCGCACCGGTCAGCACGGACAGCCCTTCACCCTGTTCAAGTTCCGCAGCATGATCATGGACGCGGAAAAGGACGGTAAGGCCGTGTGGGCCCAGCAGAAGGACCCGCGCGTGACCCGCTTCGGCCACTTCATGCGCAAGACTCGCCTGGACGAACTGCCGCAGTTGTTCAACGTGATTCGTGGGGACATGAGCTTCGTCGGGCCACGCCCCGAGCGCCCGGAGTTTGTGGAAACCCTGGGCGCCAAGCTGCCCTACTACCACCACCGCCACTGGGTGAAGCCGGGCCTCACCGGTTGGGCACAGATCCATTATCCCTATGGTGCCTCCGAGAAAGATGCTTTCGAGAAGCTCAAGTACGACCTGTACTACGTGAAGAATCAGAGCATGCCCCTGGATATTCTCACCATTGTGCAGACGGTTGAGGTGGTGCTGTGGGGGCGTGGGTCCCGGTAGAGGGGCTCGCTCGCTAATCTCCCTTCTCCCCTCGGGGGAGAAGGGCCGGGGATGAGGGGGCCGAGGGCACCATGCCCCCATAA
>NZ_JAJNAN010000079.1:0-6410 GCF_022227565.1 Ectothiorhodospira sp. 9100 | reverse complement strand
CTGCTGAAGGCTACCGGGTCGCCTGAGTGGGGGCATTTATGTTAGGTTCTTGGGCTAATATCCTTTCATGACCCTCCCGAAAGCGCTGAGTTCGCCTCAAGGCGCCGGCAATGACATTACGACTAGAACGGCCGTCGGGCAGGGGTTTGGGGCCAGATGATGAGTGGTATTCCCTGCGGCGTATCGTGGTCGGAATGGTCAGCGCGTAGCGCCCGGATCGGGCGGCGTTTCCCGATCATCCCCCGTGGCTGGGCTACCATCTGGTATGAATGTCCGGCCTGATGGCCGGTGTGCAGAGCCAAGTGCAACAGGAGGGTCCATGGCCGAAAAAAATGATGCCTCAACGCGCCCGCCGCGGATACAGATCAATCCGCCGGTGTTCATCGCCTCGGCCTTGATGGCCCTTTTCCTGGTGGTGTTCGCCACGGTGTTCACCGATGTGGCAGGGGATGTATTCAGTGCCGTGCTGGGCTGGATCACTGACAAGGTGGGCTGGTTCTATGTGCTGGCGGTGGCCGGGTTTGTGGTGTTCATGTTCGCCGTGGCCATATCCAGTTACGGAGGGATCAAGCTCGGGCCCGACCATAGTGAGCCGGATTACAGCTATATTTCCTGGTTCGCCATGTTGTTCTCCGCGGGCATGGGGATTGGCCTGATGTTCTTCGGTGTGGCCGAGCCGGTGATGCACTACGTATCCCCGCCCACCGGTGACCCGGAAACGGTTCAGGCCGCGCGCGATGCCATGAGCATCACGTTCTTCCATTGGGGGCTGCATGCCTGGGCCATCTATGGGGTGGTGGCGCTTACACTGGCCTATTTCGCCTTCCGTCAGGGGTTGCCCCTGACCGTCCGTTCCTCTCTTTACCCCCTGATCGGTGACCGCATCCATGGCAGTATTGGCCATACGGTGGACACTTTCGCCGTGTTGGGCACGCTGTTTGGCGTGGCCACCTCCCTGGGGCTTGGAGCCATGCAGATCAACTCCGGCCTGGAATACCTGTTCGGTGTACCCAACACACCCATTGTGCAGGTGGTTCTGATCGCCATCGTGACCATGATGGCCACGGTCTCCGTGGTGATGGGGCTGGATGGAGGCATCCGCCGGGTCTCCGAGTTCAACATCATCCTGGCGGTGGCCCTGCTGGTTTTCGTTCTGGTGGCTGGGCCCACCGTTTATCTCCTTCAGACGGTGGTACAGAACACGGGGAATTACATCTCCAGTGTGTTCAGCATGACGTTCAACCTCTATGCCTACGAACCCACGGACTGGATCGGCGGCTGGACGCTGTTCTACTGGGGTTGGTGGATCGCCTGGGCACCCTTTGTGGGCATGTTCATCGCCCGTGTTTCCCGGGGGCGCACCATTCGTGAGTTCACTTTTGGTGTGCTGCTGGTGCCGGTAGGCTTCACCATCATGTGGATGACCTTCTTTGGTAACACCGCCCTGAACATGATCAGGGAGCAGGGCATCAGCGACCTGGCAGAGCAGGTGTCGGCGGATACCTCCGTGGCGCTGTTCCAGTTCTTTGAGCACCTGCCGTTTTCCACCATTACCGCTTTGCTGGCCACCATCCTGATCGTGACCTTTTTTGTCACTTCCTCAGACTCCGGTTCACTGGTGGTGGATATCCTCACCTCCGGGGGTAAAGAGGACTCCCCCACATGGCAACGTATTTTCTGGGCCACTCTTGAAGGGGTGATCGCGGCGGCCCTGCTGCTGGCCGGTGGTCTGACGGCCCTCCAGACGGCCACCATTGCCAGTGCACTGCCCTTCACCATCATCATGATCATCATGTGCTGGGGCCTGCTCAAGGCACTGCGCATCGACCGGATGAAGCGGGTCAGCCTGCTGGAGGCCCGGGTGTCGCCGGTGGGTCCGCACGCGGCGGTGAGCTGGCAGCGGCGTCTGCGGTCCATCGTGCATCAGCCACGGCGCAATGAGGTGATCCGCTATATTCAGGAGACGGTCAAGCCCGCACTGAATGCGGTGTCCGAGGAGCTGCGCAAGCAGAACCTGGATGCCGTGGTTGGGGAGCATGAGGATGGTCGTTGCTGGGTGGAAGTACGACACGGTGAGGAGATCGATTTCTTCTACTCCGTGCGTCCCCGGGCCTATGAACCCCCCACCTTCGTCATGCGTGACACGGGTTCGAAGCGGGCTGAGTCCCTCAAATACTTCCGGGCCGAGGTGCACCTGAGCGAGGGCGGTCAGGACTACGACGTGGTGGGCTGGAGTCAGGAAGCGCTCATCAACGATGTGCTGGAGCATTACGAGCGGCACATGCACTTCCTCGACGCCGTGCGTTGAGGTCATGGTATGACACCGGACCGGGGCGCCTTGTAGCGCCGGGTCCGGTCTTGAAGCTCACTGCGCCCCAAACCTGAACAGGGACTGGGGCGCGGTGTTTTCGTTTTTCCGAACTTTCACGGGCCCATCGCCGGGCCCAGGCAGGACAAGACCTTGCAACCGAAAATCCAGGTAAAGAATGTCACCAAGGTGTTTGGTGACCATCCCGAACGCGCCTTGGAACTCCTGGATGAGGGCTTGGGCAGAAAGGAAATCCTCCAGCGCACCGGGCAGACGGTGGGGATTCAGAATGTCTGTTTCGATGTGGCACAGGGCGAGATCCTCGTGGTCATGGGGCTCAGTGGCTGCGGCAAGTCCACCCTCATCCGATGCCTCAATCGCCTCATCGAACCCACATCCGGCGAGGTGGTGATCGACGGTGAGGACATCCTCAAGCTGTCCAACGAAAAAGTGCTGGAGCGGCGGCGGCGCAAGTTCGGCATGGTATTCCAGAACTTCGCCCTGTTTCCCCACCGCACCATCCTTGATAACGCCGGATTCGGCCTGGAAATTGGGGGGGCCGACAAGGCCACTCGCGACGCCAAGGCCACCGAGGCGCTGAAGTTGGTGGGCCTAGATGGCTGGGAACAGTCCTATCCCTCACAGCTCTCCGGCGGCATGCAGCAGCGTGTAGGCCTGGCCCGCGCACTGGCGGTGGACCCGGATATCCTGCTCATGGACGAGGCCTTCAGCGCCCTGGATCCCCTGATCCGTCGCGACATGCAGGATGAGTTGCTGGCCCTTCAGTCCCGCGTGAAAAAGACCATCGTCTTCATCACCCACGATCTGGATGAGGCCCTGAGGCTGGGGGATCGCATCGTGCTCATGAAGGATGGCTACGTGGTGCAGATCGGCACTCCCGAAGACATCCTTACGTCCCCCGCCACGCGCTATGTGGAGCGGTTCGTCGAGGATGTGGACAAGACCCAGGTGCTCACGGCGGGCGCCCTCATGCATGACCCCAAGATTCGGGTCACGCCCAACGATGGGCCGCGCACTGCCCTGCACAAGATGGACCAGGAGAGTTTCTACAGCGTGTTCGTCACTCAGCGCGATGGCACTCTGGAAGGTTACGTCTGGGCTGAAGATGCCGCCGAGGCGGTCAAGCGTAAGGAAAAGACCCTGGAAGGTCTCATCCAGCGCGACCACTACGCAGTCAAGCCCGACGAGAGTCTGGGCACGCTGTTCCAGATGCTGGTGGACACGCGCATTCCGCTTGCCGTCGTGGATGATCATGGCAAGTTGCTGGGCACCATCGTCAAGACCCAGGTGCTGGCCGCGCTCGCGGATGCCCAACCGGACAGGGAGAATACCAACGAAGAGGAGGGTGAGCCCGCCCAGACCCAGGAGGCCGCCCCCGATGCCAAGGTCGGCGCCTAACGGCATTCGTCCTCCGGCGCGGGCCCCCAAGGCTCCACGCCCGGATGGCACGGCCACTCCCATGACCCCCGTTCAAGCCCGGATCACACTATCATGAGTCAGGATTTTCCCTTTGTAGGCAAGTTCCCGTTATCGGATTACATCGACGACGGCCTGGACTGGCTGACCAACGCCTTCTCGGGTGTCACCCGCGCCATCAGTAACGTGCTCGGCACCGGCGTGGAAGCCGTGGTGACCGCCCTCAGCTTCCCGCCCCCCTGGGTGGTCATCCTCTGTTTCGCTGCCCTCGCCTGGTATCTGGCTGGACGGCGTGTGGGCATCGGGACAGCAGCCGGCCTGTTGTTCCTGTGGAATCTGCAGCTGTGGGAGGCCACCGTTGAAACCTTCACCCTGGTGCTGTTTGCCACCGCCGTGGCCGTGGCCATCGCCTTGCCGCTGGGGATACTCGGCGGGCTTTCGGACCGCTTCAAGACGGCAGTGATGCCAGTGCTGGACTTCATGCAGACCATGCCGGCCTTCGTCTACCTGATCCCGGCCATTCCCTTCTTCGGATTGGGGCAGGTGTCTGCCATGTTTGCCACCGTCATCTTCTCCATGCCCCCGGCCATCCGCCTGACCATCCTGGGCATCCGCCAGGTACCCGCGGAACTCGTGGAGGCCTCGGACGCCTTTGGCGCCAACTGGCGTCAAAAGCTTTTCAAGGTGCAGATGCCCCTGGCCATACCCACCATCATGGCGGGCATCAACCAGACCATCATGCTCGCGCTTTCCATGGTGGTGATCGCCGCCATGATCGGCGCCGGCGGCCTGGGCGGCGAAGTCTGGCGGGCCATCCAGCGCCTGCAGCCAGGCAACGGCTTCGAGGCCGGCATCGCCATCGTGATCCTCGCCATGATCCTCGACCGGGTGACCCAGAAGATCGGGCAACCCAAAAAGAAGCAGCAGTAGCCCCCCTAACCGGAGACATGCCGATGAATAGCAGAAAACAGACACGAGCCGCCCACTGGGTGGGCATCATCATGATCGTCGCACTGGTGGTGCTCCCCATGAGCGTAACCGCTGATGACAAAGGTCGTATCAACCTGCCCTACGTGGAATGGGCAAGCGAAGTGGCCAGCACCAATGTGTTGCGCGTGGTGCTGGAAGAGGCTGGCTACGATGTGCGTATGGTCTCGGTGAGTGCCGCCGCCATGTGGCAGTCCGTCGCCACCGGCGACCAGGACGCCTTCGTCGCCGCCTGGTTGCCCACCACCCACGGCCATTATCTGGAACGAGTCGAGGGCAGCGTGGAAGACCTGGGCCCCAACCTGGAAGGCACCCGCATCGGCCTGGTCGTGCCCGCCTACGTGGAGATCGACTCCATTGAAGAACTCAACGATCATCGCCGTAAGTTCGGGCGTCAGATCATCGGCATCGACCCGGGTGCCGGCATCATGAGCACCACCGAGGAAGCCATCGAAGAATATGACCTCAACCTGCGCCTGGTGGAAGGCTCCGGTGCCACCATGACCGGCGTACTGGCCAACGCCATCCGCAGCAACGACTGGGTGGTGGTCACCGGCTGGACCCCTCACTGGAAGGAAGCCCGCTGGGATCTCAAGTACCTGGAAGATCCCAAGGGCATCTACGGTGGTGAAGAATCCATCCACACCATCGTTCGGGCCGGACTCAAGGACGACATGCCCGAAGCCTACGCCATCCTCGACAACTTCAACTGGACCCCGGCCGACATGGCCGCGGTCATGGTGATGAACGAAGAGGGGGGCGATCCTTACGACAACGCCAAGCGCTGGGTCGAACAGAACCGCGACCTGGTGGACACCTGGCTGCCGTAAGTCCCACGGGTGCCCGGCATCATGCCGGGCACCCGCTGATGCCGAAGGCCCTGGCGGGGCCCAAGGCATCACCTTAGCCGTGCAAAACCTTCAAAACCGGCACGCTCAGCGGGTCTGAACGTGCTCTCGATCAAACCCCGCTCAGACGGGAAAACCAGTGAACACACACGCCATGAACAGAAAGACCTTGATCGCCACCGCCGTCACCGCCGCCCTGGCCGTGCCGGCTTATGCTCAGGCCAATGACCTGAACTTTGATTTCTACGGCTCCGCTCGCGTCCAGGTGGAATCCGTGCATCCGGATAATGAAGATGTGCTGGACTCTTACACCGGCGTGCGTGACGCCTACTCCCGCATCGGTTTTAACGCCGACTATCAGTTTACGGAAGGTCTGACGCTGATTGGGCAGTTGGAAGTACCCTTCGACATCGCTAATAAAAAGGTACAGGATCCTTGGGATCAGGATGTGGGAGAGGAAGATGGGCAGAGCCGTGACATTCGCGTCGCCCAGATTGGCGTGCAGGGTGATATTGGTACCCTGACATATGGTCAGATGTGGATGCCTTACTACAACGCCATCTCCTATCCTGTGGATATGTTTAGCACCTATTACAGTGGGTTTGCTACCTACACTGTCTTCCGCCGCCAGGACACCATCTCCTATTATAGCCCGGATATGAATGGTCTCTCTTTCGCTTTTGCGTGGAGCGAAGATAACGGGTTGGACGGCGATGATCGTATTCAGTTGACAGGTAGTTATAGTTTTGGCGATACCACTGTCTCTCTTGGTATGGACGATGAGCGCGGTGATAACGACTCTACCATTGTGGGTCTCTCCTTGGCTCATA
>NZ_JAJNAN010000078.1:0-6426 GCF_022227565.1 Ectothiorhodospira sp. 9100 | reverse complement strand
CCCCCCCCCCCCCCCCCCCCCCCCCCCCGAGGGCACCATGCCCCCATAATACCCCCCCAACACAACCAGACCCCCCCATGGATTTCACCTTCCCCTTAGGCCTCGTCAGCTACAGCATCGCCGCCGCCGCCTTCTTCATTCTGCTGGCGGTGCTGGCCATTGGCTGGCAACGGCGCCTGCAAGGCTCTTTGCTGATCATTGCCGTGGCCCTGAGCATCCTCTGGGGCGCCACCCTGGCCCTGAATACCACCCAGGGGCAGATCGTGGGCACCCAGATGGTCCTGTTGGCCGAACTGGCCCGGGATGCCGGCTGGATCGCCTTCCTCTGGGGGTTGCTCTGGCAGGCCCGTGACCTGCAACTGGCTCGCCCTGGCGAAGATCTGGCCAAGCCCATACAAACCCCGCGCCGCGCCGGCCCCTCAACCGAGCCGGAACACGACACCGCCCATCTGCCGGGCAGCGAGGCTGTCTCCGGCGGCCTGGGCACACCCCTGGTTGCTCTCGGTGCAGGCGCCTTGACCTTGGTGCTTAGCCTGTCCGCTTATCTGGGCGTGCAACCGCTGCTGCCCGAGGCCTGGGTGCGTAGCGACATCATCCTGGGTGGCAAACTGCTGCTGGTGCTGATCGTCTTGCTGCTGGTGGAGCAGATCTTCCGTAACACCTCCACTGAAGGCCGCTGGGCCATCAAGTACCTGTGCCTGGGTCTGGGCGGGGTCTATGGTTTTGACTTCTACATGTATGCCGAGGCCCTGCTGTTCCGCCAGGTGTATGCGGGGCTATGGGAGGCCCGGGGCTTTGTGAATGCCCTGGTGGTGCCGCTGATCGCCGTCTCCGCTGCCCGCAACCCCCAGTGGTCGCTGGACGTGTATGTCTCGCGGGGGATGGTCTTCCATACCGCCACCTTGCTGGGGGCCGGCATCTACCTGTTGCTCATGGCTGCCGCGGGTTATTACCTGCGGGTGTTCGGCGGCGAGTGGGGCACTGTCTTTCAGAGCGTGTTCCTGTTCGCGGCACTGCTGGGCCTGGCGGTGTTTGTGATCTCGGGGCGTTTTCGGGCCCAGTTCCGGGTGTTCGTGAGCAAGCACTTCTTCAACTACAAATATGATTACCGGGAAGAGTGGCTGCGCTTCATTCGCACTCTGGCCGACAGCACCCGAGAGGAGGGGCTGCCTGTGCGCGTGGTGCGCGCCCTGGCGGATATCGTCGACAGCCCCGGCGGCCAGTTGTGGATGCGAAATGGCGGACACCAGTTCAGCCAAACCGCCCAGTGGAGCATGGCGGACCCACCGCCTACCACCGAACCCTGGGATGGCCACCTGGCCAGCTACCTCCTGGAGAGAGGCTGGGTGCTGGATATCATGGAGGCCCGGAAACATCCGGACCGCTACCCTGGCCTGACCTTGCCCGCCTGGCTGGCTGAAAGTGAACGCGCCTGGCTGCTGGTGCCGCTCAAACAGGACGATGAACTGCTGGGCTTCGTGCTCCTGGCCCCCTCCCGAGCTCTGCGCATCATCAACTGGGAAGACCGGGACCTGCTCAAGACCGCCGGCCTGCAGGCCGCCAGCCACCTGGCCCAGATGGAGGCCCTGCAGGCCCTGTCCGAGGCGCGGCAGTTCGAGGCCTTCAACCGGCTTTCCGCCTATGTGGTACACGACCTGAAGAACATCATCGCCCAGCTCTCCCTGGTGGTGAGCAATGCCCAAAAGCACGGCGATAATCCCGAATTCCTCAAGGATGCCATCGGCACCGTGGAAAATGCCGTGGCCCGCATGAACAAGCTCATGCTGCAACTGCGCAGCGGCGACCCGGGGCGTGAGGCTACGCCTGTCGATCTGGCCGACCTGGCCACCCAGGCGGTCAACGATGCCCAGGGGCGTGCACCCGAAGCGAAACTGGAGCACAATGGTGGGGAATGCCCTGTGCTGGCGGATCCCGAGAGGTTACGCTCCGTGCTCAACCACCTCATCCAGAACGCCCAGGAGGCCACCCCTGACAACGGTCGGGTGAATTTGTCTCTCTGGAAGGACACCCGTCAGGCCTATCTGGATGTGATCGACACCGGCACCGGCATGACCCCGGAATTCATCCGCGAACGTCTGTTTCGTCCCTTCGACACCACCAAAGGCCTCACTGGCATGGGCATCGGCGCCTTCGAAAGCCGCGAGTTCATCCGCGCCCTGGGGGGCGATCTGGAGGTGTGGAGCGAACCGGGCAAGGGCTCACGATTCCGGATCACCATTCCGTTGGCCCAACAACAAAAGGCCCCTCTCCCGCTTGCGGGAGAGGGGGTGGGGTGAGGGCAGTCGCTGGTACCATGCCCGCCGCCGCCCCTCATCCCCAACCCTTCTCCCCAAGGGGAGAAGGGAGTCAGGCAATCAGACACCAGCCAGTGAGGCACCCGAACCTTGACCGGAAGCACCCAACAAAAACCGACTCTACTCCTGGTGGAAGACGACCCCGGCCTGCTCAGCCAGCTGCGCTGGTGTTTCAGCGACTTTGAGGTTCTTACCGCCAAGGACCGTGACGAAGCCATCACCCAGCTGCGCCGCGGAGAACCCCAGGTGGTCACCCTCGACCTGGGCCTGCCCCCCGACCCGGGTGGTGCCACCGAAGGCCTGGCCACCCTGGAACAGATCCTGGCCCTGGCACCCACGACCAAGGTCATTGTCGTCACCGGCAACAATGATCGCGACAACGCCGTCAAGGCCGTGGCCCTGGGCGCCTACGATTTCTATCAAAAGCCCGTGGACGCCGACATCCTCAACCTCATCGTCCAGCGCGCCCATCGCCTGTACGAACTGGAAGCCGAAAACCGTCGCCTCTCCGCCAAGGAGGCCAACGAACCCCTGCCAGGCCTGCTGGCGAGCAGCCCGGAGATGCTCAAGATCTGCCGCACCGTGGAAAAAGTGGCGCCCACCGACGCCACCACCCTGCTGCTGGGGGACAGCGGCACCGGCAAGGAAGTGATCGCCCGCGCCCTCCACGACCTGAGCCCCCGCCGCAAAGAGGCCTTTGTAGCCATCAATTGCGCCGCCATCCCTGAAAATCTGCTGGAGAGCGAACTCTTCGGCTATGAAAAAGGCGCCTTCACCGGCGCCAACAAACAGACCAAGGGCAAGATCGAATACGCCGACGGCGGCACCCTGTTCCTGGACGAGGTGGGTGACCTGCCCATGGCCCTGCAGGCCAAACTGCTGCGCTTTTTGCAGGAACGGGTGATCGACCGCATCGGCGGCCGGGAAGGCATCCCCGTGGATGTGCGCGTGGTCTGCGCCACACATCAGGAACTGCCCACCCTCATCCAGGAAGACCGCTTCCGCGAGGACCTGTACTATCGCATCAGCGAGATCACCATCAATATCCCGGCTCTCAAGCAACGCACCGGTGACGCCCACCTCCTGGCCCGCGCCTTCCTGCGCCGCCTCGCCAGCCAGCAGGGCCGCCCCATCAAGGGCTTCACCCCCGATGCCATCAACGCCATCGAACACCACGACTGGCCGGGCAACGTGCGGGAGATGGAAAACCGCATCAAGCGTGCTGTCATCATGGCCGACGGAAACCAGGTGAACGCCGAAGACCTGGAACTCTCCGCCGAAGGCGAAGACCCCATGATGCTCAACCTGCGCCGCGTCCGCGACGAAGCCGAAGGCCGGGCGGTGCGCCGCACCCTGCAGATGGTGGATGGGAATATCTCAAGGGCAGCTGAGTTGCTTGGGGTGAGCCGGCCGACGTTGTACGACTTGCTGAAGAAGCATGATTTGGGGCGGGAGGGGTAAACGCCCCTCCGTGGGAGCGGCCCTCGGCCGCGAAGGCCGCACGTACACCCTGTTCGCTTATCACCGGCAAAGCGATAGACTGAACATCGTGTCATGGCCCTTGTTGTCCCCAGGAATTCCCTCGATGACCACCCCATTGCCCCGCAGCAAGCTCCCCGTTGGCGTCCAAGGCTTTGCCAAGATTCGCACGGGTGGGTACTACTATGTGGATAAGACCCCCTGGCTGCACCAACTCACCCAGGAGGGGGGATATTTCTTCCTCTCCCGCCCCCGCCGCTTTGGCAAGAGCCTGCTGCTGGACACCCTCAAGGAACTCTTCGAGGCCAACGAGCCCCTGTTCCGGGGTCTGTCTATCCATGACCGATGGGACTGGCAGAGAAAGCATCCCGTCATCCGGTTGAGTTTCGGCGATGGCGTCATGGATAGCCGCGAAGCCCTGGATGCCCGCATCCGTCACCTGCTGCGGCTCAACCGGGAGAGACTGGGGGTCGAGGATAGCGGCGCTCCGGATATCTCCGGAGAATTCTCCGACCTGATCCGCCTGGCGCACGGGCTGCATGGCGAGCGGGTGGTGGTCCTTATCGATGAATACGACAAACCCATCCTGGACAACATCACCGACGGGGAGACTGCCCGGGCGCTGCGGGAAGGCCTGAAAAACCTCTACTCCGTGCTCAAGGATGCCGATCCCCACCTGAGGTTCTGCCTGCTCACGGGCGTGTCCAAGTTCAGCAAGGTGAGCCTGTTCTCGGGGCTCAACAACCTCAACGACATCACCCTGGACAAGCCCTACGCCCCCATCTGTGGCTATACCGATGAAGACTTGGACACCGTCTTCGCCCCGGAACTACCCGGGCTGGACCGCCAGCAAATCAAGGATTGGTACAACGGCTATCGCTGGGGAGATGAGACCACGCCAGCGGTCTACAACCCCTTCGATGTCCTGCTGTTCTTCCAAAAACGTGAATTCCGCCCCTACTGGTTCGAGAGTGCCACCCCCAGCTTTCTGGTCAAGCTGCTGGCCGAGCGGGGCCTGTACACACCTCGTCTGGAATCCATGGAGACCGAAGCCAACTTGCTGGGACGATTCGACGTGGACGACATTGCCACCGAGGCCCTGCTGTTCCAGACCGGCTATCTCACCGTCCACAAGGTGGAACAGCCCATCACCGGCTATTGGTTGTATACCCTGGGCTATCCCAACCGGGAGGTGGAATCCAGCCTCAACCAGGCCCTGCTGCCGGCCTTGGGCCTGCCGCGCTCCGGCCGGGAAACCCTCACCCTGTTCCGCGCCCTGCAGGCCCATGACCTCAAGGCCCTGGAGGCCCACCTGAAGGCCCTGTACGCCAGCCTCCCCCACGATTGGTACCGCAACAACCCCATCGCCCAATACGAGGGCCACTACGCCAGCGTGTTCTACAGCCACTTGGCTGCCCTGGGTCTTCTGATCCGGGTGGAGGACTCCACCCACATGGGACGGGTGGACATGGCGGTGGACTTCAATGGCCACATCTACCTGTTCGAGTTCAAGGTGGTGGAGCAGGTGGGCGAGGGCAGGGCGCTGCAACAACTCAAGGACAAGGGCTACGCGGACAAGTACCTGGGTCAGGGCAAGGCCATTCACCTGATCGGCGTGGAGTTCTCCAGCCAGCAGCGGCAGATCGTGGCCTTTGATGTGGAAAGCCTTTGATCAAGCCAGGAATCCACTCCCCGCTCACCCCCTTGCTGTAACAACTCAGTGAGGCTGATCTGACCGCAGGGCCTTCACCTCATCCAGGGGCAGGCCTGTCGTCTGGGCGATCTGATGGTCATCGAGTACAGTCAGGGTGCCTGTCCCTGTGCTGCTGGCCCCTGTGCTGCTGGCCGCGGAGCGTCTGCTGGACGGCGAGTTGATCGCCAAGGGAGGGGCGTGGGGATCGAGCCATGATCCGCCAGGGGGTCAGTGCTTGAACATCTCTTCCAGGCTGGTGGCGAACAGCACATCGCGCATCCAGCCTTTGAGTTGGTCATGGTCGGCTTGGACAAGCTGTGCCTCTACCCAGTCGGGCACCTCGCCAAACTTGAAGGTGAGCTGGGTCCGCACGACCTCGCGAGCTTCTGCCAGGCGGCCTTTCTCGATGCCCAGCTGCTCGCTTTCCTGACGCTCTTTCTTGACTAGGTTCTCTAAGCTCTCTGCCAACATATCTTTGTCCTCCACCAGGCTTTCGAGCCGTTCCAGGTTGACCCCGGCCCCCAGCCGATGCAAATGGCGCTTGAGCCAGCGGGTGATGATCCGGTCGATGCGCTCCTTATGGGGGTCGACCTGGATAATCGCCACGACACGGTCCACGGCGCGCTGCAGGGCCTCCCAACTCTCCCCGGCGTTCTCGACGCTGAACACCCCGCTTAGCGGCGTCTGGCGCAAACTCAAGTCCGCGTCAGTATAGCGCCCTTCGTCGATCAGGTAGTAGCGCAGGTGCGGCTGGTAGAGCTGCAGGAAGCCTGGCGGTTCCGGCTGCACCATTTCGTAGATGTCCAGCGGGGTCGTCCAGGGCTTCGAGCCGTTGTAGAGCACCACAGGGAACACCGGCGGCAGGCCTTGGCCGGGGGTGACGACCTTCTGCTTGAGCAACTCGCTGTAGAAGCAAGCGACGTAGTGCATCAGCCGGAT
>NZ_JAJNAN010000077.1:0-6790 GCF_022227565.1 Ectothiorhodospira sp. 9100 | reverse complement strand
AGGCATGTCTTCAACCAAACGCGCATCGGCCTGGCGATGACTCGACCCGGGTCGAATCAGGACACCAGGTCGTGGTGATGGGAAATATTGCCATGTTGGTGGCAAAGGATGGGCCGCTCAGGTCACGTAGGGGGCCTTACGTAGGTAGGTATCATCCTGCAGCTGGATGAGGGCGAAGGAAGCCACGTCGGCCCGGGAGATCCGGGCCGCCGTGGTCTCGGTGTCCACACCCGCCTGATAATTTCCGGTCGCCGGGCCATCAAACAGGCCGCCCGGGCGAACGATGGTCCAGGCCAGGCCGCTGTCCCGGAGGTACTGTTCCTGTGTTTCCTTGTCCTTCATCACGGCCCGCAGGAACAGGGCGCTCAGCACCTTGAAGAACCAGGGTACCTGCTGAGCACTGTCACCCACCCCCATGGAGCTGACCGCCACCACACGGTGGATATCGAGTCGTTGCATGGCCTCCAGGATCAGCCGGGTTCCCTCGCTACAGACATTGCGGAGGCCCTTTCGGGTGGGGCCCAGGCTGATGACCACAGCCTCGCAACCCTCCAGGGTGCGGGCGACGGCGCCCGGATCGAGCACATCTCCCTTGATGATCTCGACCTGGGGCTGATCCGTTACCGCCTCAGGGCGACGCGCCAGCACTCTGCAGGCATGGCCCTGTTTGACCGCCTGTTGGACCAGTTGGGCGCCTACACCACGGGTGCCACCGAATACTGCTATCTTCATCAGTCTGAGCGCCTGAGGTTGACCAGCCACCATCGTAACCACCTCGCCCCGCTGGTCAACTACCCCCGTCTGAAGGCGGGAGCTTGCGAAAACAGGCTGGGTTGACCAGGGAGAGCGGTGAAAGCCCGCTACGTTTGCAACAGGTCATGAATTCCCTTGCATAGGGTCCGTTCAGATCGCTCGGGCCTGGCGCGAGCAGTTCATGCGCCGGACTGGGCGCAAATGATGCCTGCTACACTCATCCATACCGACTTCGATACTGAGAAACTTGCAATGGCTCCCCAGTATCAGCGGCCACCTGATAGACGAACATGAGGATCGAGGCATGAAAGTCATTCCGTCCAGCGCCACAGTCCTGCTTTTCGCCGTCACCTCCGCAGCGGCCGCGGGCAACGGCATGATTGCCGTTGAAAGCCCGCACAGCCCCGAGGCGACCATGAATCGCTTCGAGTCCATTGTTGAGGAGCAAGGCCTCAACGTCTTCGCCCGCATCAATCACACGGAAGGTGCCGACAGTATAGACATGGAGCTTCGCCCCACCGAACTGCTCATCTTTGGGAATCCCCAGGGAGGGACACCCTTCATGCAGTGTGCTCAGACTGTCGGCATCGACCTGCCGCTGAAGGCGTTGGTCTGGGAGGATGGCGACGGCAAGGTGTGGCTTGGCTACAACGATCCAACCTGGATCGCGACGCGCCACTTTGCGGGCAATTGCCCACCGGTGAAGAACATCAGCGAGGCGCTGGAGAAGATGAGCGCAGCGGCTGTTGCCCAAGAGTAGGCCATTTCAGCCAGGCAGGCCTGCCCAGGTCATGACCGGCAGGGTGCCCACTGCGCGATGTGTGTGAGCGATCTACGTATTCCTACGCATTACCCCTTCCGGTCGTGCCCCCTAATCTAATCGCAAGCCTGGACCAAGACCCAGGCCCCGCGAGCCCTCTTCATTGATTAAGGAGCACGACCATGACCCAGAAGACCACCCCATCCCTCTCCACCGCCAGCATGGCCGGTGCCTTTGCCCTGGCCGTGGCCGGCGCCATGGCTGCGCCGAGCGCGGTGGCCTCCTCGGCCACCATGGAAAAATGCTATGGCGTGTCACCCGCCGGGGAAAATGACTGCGCCGCCGGGCCGGGCACGTCCTGCTCAGGGACCTCCACCCAAGACTACCAGGGAAACGCCTGGACCCTGGTGCCTGCCGGCACCTGTGAAGACATTGAGTTGCCGGGCGACCGACAAGGCAGCCTGGAGCCGCTGGACCGGGACCTGCCGAGGCAGTCCTGAGATACCGGCCCTTGACCCTATCGTGACATCGCTACCGCAGGGACGCGGTACCCTGATCCGTCGCAGGAGGTTCCATGTCTGATCTGACGCCCCCCCTGACATTGGCCGGCCCTGATGCCGTCCCCCGATCCGCCGGTGTAGGGCTCAAATCAGCCCATTATCGAACGATCCTTGAACAAAGACCCGACATGGGTTGGTTCGAGATCCACGCCGAGAATTATATGGGCGCCGGAGGGCCGCCCCATCGATACCTGACGGCCATTCGCGAGCGCTATCCCTTGTCCATTCATGGCGTGGGTCTGTCCATTGGCGGCGCGCGGGCGCTGGACCGCCCACATCTCAGCCGCCTGGCCAATCTGGTCCGTCGCTACCGTCCGGGACTGTTTTCAGAACACCTGGCCTGGTCCACTCACTCCAGTGGATTCCTGAACGACCTGCTCCCCCTGCCCTACACCGACGAGACCCTGAATCGGGTCTGCCGCCACATTGATCAGGTGCAGGAGGTGCTCGGACAACGCCTGCTGCTGGAGAATCCTTCCACCTACGTTCACCTGGCCGACAGCACGATCAGCGAGGTGCAGTTTCTCGACGCCGTGTCGCATCGCACCGGCTGTGGCTTGCTGCTGGACGTGAATAATGTCCAGGTATGCGCCACCAACCATGGGTTTGAGGCCCAGGTATATCTGGATGCGTTCCCCATGAATCGGGTGGCCGAGATCCATGTGGCCGGCCACGACCAGCAACAGGACGACGAAGGCCGGCCCCTGCTGATCGACACCCATGACCGCCCGGCCACCGAGGGCGTGTGGCAGTTGCTGGAACACGCCCTGACCCTCACCGGCCCCTTGCCCGTGCTGATCGAGTGGGACAACGACATTCCTTCATGGTCAGCCTTGTTCGAGGAGTCCCGCAGGGCCCAGCGCCTGCTGGATCGGCACATCCAGCATTCGGAGGCAGGCCATGCCCTCGCAAGCTGAATACGAGACCGCTTTCGTGCAGGCCCTGCGCCAGCCACGGATACCGCCGCCCTCAAGTGTGCGCCACCCTGGATCTCAACCGCCGGTGCTGCGCTTTGGCGTCTATCGCAACAATGTCCATGTCAGCCTGGTAGAGGCCGTGACCCGACTCTATCCCGTGGTGCAGCGTCTGGTGGGAGAAGCATTCTTTCAGGCCGTTGCACGCCGCTTTGTGGGGCAGGTGCTGCCCGACAGCCCGGTACTGATCAACTACGGGGAGACGTTTCCCGACTTTCTCGACCACTTTGAACCCGCCGCTCGCCTGCCCTATCTTGGCGATGTGGCCCGCATCGAGTGGGCCTGGCACCGTGCCTATCATGCCCAGGACCAAACACCCCTGCCACCGCAGGCCCTGGCCCGAACACCCCCCGCGCAAGTGGGACACCTGCGTCTTGAATTGCATCCGTCCCTGCAGGTACTGGAGTCCCCCTGGCCGGCGCTTTCCATCTGGCATACCAATCGCCACGATGCCCAGGTGAGACGTATCGATCGGGACAGCGGCGGTGAGGCCACCCTTGTCTGCCGACCCGATATGGAGGTCCTGGTCTGCGCTGTTCCTCTGGGCACGGCGGCCTTGGTACGGACCCTGAGCACGGGGGCCAAGCTGGAACAGGCGACCACCCAGGCTGTGGAACAGCCCGGTTTCAATCTGCAAACCAGCCTTGCGGCGCTGCTGAGCAGCGGCGGCATCACTGCGTTTCGATTCTGACGGGACCAGGCCCATGCACATGAATACATTCTCCCCCTCACTGACCCGACGTCACTGGCGCCGGGTGGTGTCGATCAGCGGCATGGGCCTGTTACTGCGCAGCCTGATGCTCATCACCCTCTACTATGCGGTGGGCATGTGGGGGTTTGTCTTCACCCCGGATGCCCACGGTATTCCGCTGGTATGGCCCGCCACCGGCGTAGGGCTGGCCTTCGTGTTTCTTTATGGCTACGGGATGCTGCCCGCTGTGGGCATTGCCTCCGCCCTGATCACCTGGCAGTTTACTTCAGCAGCGGTGCCCCTGCTCGAATCGGTCGGGATCGTCGCGGCCACGGTCGCGGGTGTGGCCCTGGGCGGCTACATGCTGCGGCGCCTGACCATGAGGCCGCGACTGGACCGGTTGCGGGATGTGTGGCTGCTGCTGAGCGTTGGAGCCGTGGCGTCATCGGGCCTGGCCGCCCTGGCTGGGGCCTGGGGCATGGCCGTCGGCATGGATGACTTGCGTTTCAGCCAGACCTGGTGGCTGTGCTGGGTGGCAGACCTCATGGGACTGGTGCTGGTGGCTCCAGCCCTGATCACCTGGCTGGGCGCGCCTATGCGCCTGTCGGGATCAGTGCGGCTCGCGGCCCTGGCGCTGGGCCTCGCCATTACCGGCATCACCACCCTGGTGTACTCCGGCATACTGCCTGCCATGGTGGCGATGCCACTCTCCTACGCGGTGTTCCCGCTCATCATGCTGGCGGCTGTACGCTGCCCGATTCAGGTCACCTCAGGGCTGATCCTGATCACCGGTGCCATTGCCTTGTCCGGAACCGGCTGGGGTCTGGGGCCTTTCGCTGACATGGGTCTGGGCGAGAGCCTGTTGTCCCTCAATGCCCAGTTGGCCCTGCTGGTCCTGACCGGACTGGTGCTCAATGCCCTGAGCCATGAACGCGCGGCGGCAGAGGCGCGGGCGCGCCAGTACCTGGAGGATCTCGCCCGCGCCGGGCGACTGAGTACCTTGGGCGAGTTGTCTTCCAGTCTGGCCCATGAACTCAACCAGCCCTTGTGCGCCCTCTCCAGCTACGCCCAGGCCTGCAAACGCCTGTTGGCCCGAGGCAAAATGGAAGACCTTCAGGAGGCGCTGAGTCAACTCGACGCCGGTGCCCATCGGGCAGCCGAAACGGTGCGCCAGATGCGGGCCTTTGCGGCCGGCCAGACCCCCGAGCAACAACCGGTGTCGCCCCGTGATCTGGTGCATCCGGTCCTTGAACTGCTGCGACCGGAGCTGAATCGACGCCACATCCGACTGGAAGTGGACCTTCCCGACACGCTGCCCAGGGTCTTGGTGGTCCCCCTGCAGGTGGAGCAGATCCTGATCAATCTGCTGCGTAATGCCATGGATGCCGTCCACGGCCTGAGACCGGCGCGCATTGATCTTCAGGTGGCTTCCACCCGTGAGGGCGTGACCATGACCGTCACCGACACCGGACCGGGCATTCCGCCGGAGCGGCTGGCACGGCTCTTCGATCCCTTTGCCACCTGGAAGGAAGGGGGATTGGGCCTGGGTCTCTCCATCAGCCGATCCCTGGTCGAGGCCCACGGTGGTCAGTTGATCGCGCACAACCGGCCCGAAGGCGGGGCCGAATTTCATTTCACTCTCCCCTTGGAGACTCACCATGCCAACCCATAAACCCCATATTCACCTCGTGGATGACGATCCGGATGTGCGCGCCGGGGTGAGCCTGCTGCTCAAGAGCGAGGACTTTCATGTCCGCGCCTTCGCCGATGCCCAGGCAGTGCTCGACTTCGTGACACCTCAAACGCCCGGTTGCCTGATCCTGGATGTGCGCCTGCCGGACATGGATGGTCTCACCTTGCAGCGCCGGTTGAAGGAACAGGACATCCGCATGCCCATCGTGTTCATCACCGGCCATGGGGATATCCCCATGGCGGTGCGGGCGCTGAGTGAGGGGGCTTTGGATTTCCTGGAAAAGCCCTTTGGCGACCAAGCGCTACTGGAAGCAGTCAGCCATGCCCTGGAACGGGATGCCGAGCAGCGGGCCGGCGCCCAGGAAGTCGCCCACCTGCAAGCGCGGCTCGACGCACTGACCCCACGGGAGCGTGACGTTCTGGAGGGTCTGCTGGATGGCCAACCCAACAAGCTCATCGCCCGGGATCTGGATGTGAGCGTGCGCACCGTGGAGATCCACCGCAGTAATCTCATGCAGAAGATGGGGGCCAAGAGTGCATCCCACCTGGCTCGGTTGGCCCTGGCCTGCACCGAGTATCAACACCGTCTGCTGCCGACGACCCCCATCAATGAAAAGTCCCTGTCCTGAGCCGAGACGCACCGGCGACGGGTGGCCCCTAGCAGAGGAGAGTGCCCATGACCACGTCCATCCACCCTGCGGGCAGATCAGCCGGCCAGACCCTGATGCGGCTGATCGATGCCAGCGCGCGGGGGTTCCAGTATCTGCCCAACTCGCTGCCAGCCCTGCTGCTGCGGATCGCCGTAGCCATCCCCTTCTGGCGATCAGGGATCACCAAGTGGGACGGTCTGCAACTCTCCCCGGGGGCACGCTGGCTATTCGAGCACGATTTTCAGCTGCACCTGCTGGGCAACACCTATCCCATGCCCCTACCCGTTCTCAGTGCGTATCTGGCCGCCATGGGTGAAATCCTGCTGCCGATCCTGCTGATCCTGGGGCTGGGCACCCGTTTTGCGGCCCTGGGGCTGTTATTGATGACCGTGGTGATCCAGCTGACCATCCCCGATGCGTGGGCCACGCACCATTTACCCTGGGCCGCCATGCTGCTGGCCATCATGACCTGGGGGCCGGGAAGGGCCTCCCTGGATCATGCCCTGGCGCGGTGGTACCGCCGCCCATGATATGCACCCGGGTCGGCACTGCGTGACGTGTTGCCTTCCACCCTCCCAGCAGTGGAGGTTGATCCGTTGCCATCCCGAGCGGTTGATACGAACCACGACAGCAATCAACCCGGCCGGTGTCTTGATGGTGCGCGTTACAGAGCCGAGCCCTCCGGCAACACCAGCCGAAAGGTGTTCTGG
>NZ_JAJNAN010000076.1:0-7662 GCF_022227565.1 Ectothiorhodospira sp. 9100 | reverse complement strand
ATCGATGATTTCCCGGCGCTGGCCCAACGCGTCCTCTCCGGGGGCGCCCCCGGCTCCTCGGTGGGGGGCGAGCAGCCCAAGTTCACCGCCGAAGTGGCGGGGCGCCCGGTGCTGGTGAAGTTCTCGCCACCAGACGACGGCAGCGCGGTGGCCCAGCGCCTGCGTGACCTCCTGGTCTGCGAGTACCTGGCCCTGACCACGCTCGGAGAACACCGGCTGGCCGTGGCCGAAAGCCGGTTGCTGGAACGGGAGGGGCGGTTCTTTCTGGAGTCCGTGCGCTTCGACCGGACCGCACGGGGCGGATGTCTACCCGCTCTTTCATTGCTCACCGTGGATGCAGAGTTCTGCGGTATCGGGCGGGACTGGGATCTGGCCATCCAGGCCCTCGCCCGGCAAGTCCGGGTCACCGACGAGACGCCGGCGACCGTCACCCTGCTTCAGGCCTTCGCCAACTGGATCGAGAACAGCGACCAGCACCTGGGCAACCTGACCCTCCAGCCCCACCCCGACGGACGGCTGGCGCTGGCCCCGGTCTACGACATGCTGCCCATGCTCCACGCACCCCGCCCTGGTGAGGTGCCACCGACACCGGTCTTCCAGCCCCCACCGGCCCACGGAGGCATCGAGCTGTGGCGCCAGGGCGGTGCCATGGCGCTGGATTTCTGGCGGCGAGCGGCGGTGGATGAGCGGATCTCCCCGAACTTTCGCGCCGTGGCGGCTGGGAGGGCGGAGGCCGTGGAAGTCGCGATTACGACGCCCAAGGCGCCAGATCTCGCTGCTCCCAGGTGGTAGCGAGTTATTGTCAAATCTGGTGTACGACGGTCAGGCGGCGTTCCTGTCTGACTGATCGATTACTTGCTCTCCGTCCTGGAACTTGACGTTGTTGATGACCAGTTCCAGCTTCTGGAAGTGCTTGATGCGTCTCCAGCGTTTCTGAGCGCTCTGGAGCAGTTTGAATACCATCGCCAGTGTCGTCGCCCGGGATCCACAGTTCCGGCTCCGCTTGGTCCGCAGGCGAACCGTGGCGAAGGTCGACTCGATCGGGTTCGTGGTGCGGATGTGCACCCAATGCTCTGCCGGGTAGTCGTAAAACGCCAGCAGTTCATCCCGATCCTTGTTCAGGCATGCCATCGCCTTGGGGTACTTGGCCTCGAAGCGTTTCAGGGTTCGATCAAAGGCCTTGTGCGCTTCTTCTCGGGTCTGCGCCATCCAGATGTCCTGGAGGTCAACCTTGACCTTAGGCTGCACCGACTTGGGCAGCTTGTTGAGTACGTTCGCTGTCTTGTGGACCCAGCAGCGCTGATGATCCGTCTGTGGATAGATCTTGCTCAGCGCCGCCCAGAACCCCATGGCACCGTCGCCCACGGCCAACTTGGGGCCGGTGGTGAGACCGCGCTCCCGCAGGTGCGTCAGCAGCGCCTCCCAACTATCCGCCGACTCACGGAACCCATCCTCGACAGCCACCAGCTCCTTGCGACCATGCTCGGTGACACCAATGATCACCAGCAGGCACAAACGGTCATCCATGCGCACCTTTCTGTAGATGCCGTCGGCCCACCAGTAGACGTAGCGACGGTCTGACAGGTCCTGCTGGCGCCACGCAGTGTGTTCGTCCTCCCACTGCTTCTTGAGCCGTGACACCGTGTTGGCCGAGAGCCCCTTGGCCTTCTCACCCAGCAATGCCTTCAGGGCCTCCTGGTAGTCCCCGGTGGAGACCCCCTTCAGGTAGAGCCAGGGAATCAACTCCTCAACGCTGCGAGCCCGCTTCAGGTAGGGCGGCAGCAGACTGCTGTTGAAGCAGGCGCCACCGCCACTGCGGTCACGCACCTTGGGCACCTGGACGCTGACATCACCAATCCCGGTCTGCACCGTGCGCTCGGGCAGGTAGCCATTGCGAACCACCGCCTGGCGCCCATCTTCGAGGCGCTGCTCGGCATACTGCGCCAGGAAGGTGGCCAGTTCAGCCTCGACCGCCTGGGCGATCAGGTCGCGGGCACCATGGCGCAGCAGCTCGTGCAGCGGATCTGTGGCCTGCGGTTCTGGTTGTGAAACAGCTTGAAGGGTAGACTTGGTCATGGCGTATCCGCTTTTGTTGATTGAGATCTTGGTTGTGATCAATCAACAGGATACGCCACCTTCACTTCCTCCCCCCATACACCAGATCTGAGCTTAACTCGTACCTCCTCGCCAGCCCCACCCCCAGGATGCCTGCCAGCATCAGCCACAGGGTGGCAGGCAGAGGCACCTCGGTTGCAGTCTTCCAGACCAGCAGGTCTTGCGAGTTATTTGAGCTCAGGACGTAGAAGTCCAGACGCGAAACAGCTTGATTTCCAGGGTCCCAGGAGCCAATCAAACCATGATTAGCCTCGACATCAAACTCTTTATAATCGAAGTCATCACCATTGATGATTCCCCAAAGAGCCAGCTGAAAGGCCGCATCCGTTTCTGCATCATCCCCCAAGACAACCGTCCCCTGATGCCCCTCCACCATATCTGTCAACGAAAAAAGCGCGGATATCCGAGAAAAGGTCGTATCTACCCAGTGGCTATCAGAATCGTGAATAGGCGACTCCAAATAATCTTTTAACGACCAGAGCGAATGCCCTCCAATGACACCCTGGCTAGCAATCAACTCCGAGGTTTGGATGCAGAAGGCATTGAAATCCTCATTGTCATCCCAAAACACATCACTTGCCCCTATACCGTCCCATCCCTGGCCGTCAATCCTCATACGAAACATGCCCGCAAATACACCGAGCCACTCGTTTCCATCACCGAAAGAGTACACATCGTCGCCGCGGATTTCCCCTGTCTTGGGATTATCTACCTGGAAGCCTTCGTATTTATGGATGGACAGATCCGTGAGAATAGCCCCAGCCTGCAAGCTCCCCGACCCCATAGCCGCAAGCACCAAAACCATACCTTTAATCAGACTCTTACGCATCGGAAGCCTCTCCGCCCGTTATGCATGGCACATCCAAAGGGGACGTGCTGATAGCACTTATTAACCCGGCAATCAAACAAATCACTTTATTTTTAATTTTATTGCTTCAGAATCAGTGACTTAAAGGAGCCGAGACGAACATGAATGGTCACCGGGTTAATAGAATGCACAAATCGGACCAGGGCAAAAACAACACTTCAAATACAATCACTTAATACCAGGGACTCACCCACCCCAAACCCCACTGTAAACCACACCGCCACAAATATTCATTTTTGAGGCATCCATCACAGAATTCCCCCAAACCCCCAACTACGCCTGACCACCAAAAGGCAGTCAAACCCAGCCCTACCGGGATTTTGTGACGCACCCCTCATTCCAGAAACGATACCGTAAAATATACCGACACCCACCCCAGAAAGGCTACGTCGCTCGCGCCCCACCCATCGGCTTCACCGCCACCCACGACTTATGCAACAGATGCCGCGCAAGCAGCCCCGGCGGCATCCTCAACCAGTGGTAGCGGACGAGCCCCGCCGTAGCCGCCACGCGCTGCCCCAGGGTGGGTCGCGTATCAGGGATTCGGGGCAGGCAACTGCGAGGAACGATCCAATCCATCGCCTTGCGGGCCAAAGGCGGGGGCGGTGCCAGTGGCAGATCATCAGGCACCGGTGTACCGAGCCAGCCACGGCAAAAATGCAAGGCATACCAAAGCACCCGCGAAGCCTGGTGCCATTGCGCATGCTCCAAAAGGGCCTCCCAATCCGCCTCGGTGACCAGGTGCTGGCGGACCAACGCGTCCATGTCCACCACCCCCCGCAACTCCCCCAGAAGCTCCGAATCCTGAAAGAGATGGATGGCAGCGTGGAGCACCTGATCCTGAGGGCCCAGCGCAAGGAAACGGGAATCCGGGATAGACTGAAGAGAAGCAAACAACCGCTCATCATCCGCCCGTGTACGGCTGGTCACCGGCGCGATGGTGTGGTGCAGATCCACCTCCAGCGGATGGCCCGGGTAGCGCAGCGGGGGCAGCTCATGACTCCATTCCCGGTAGTAGCGCTCGTCATAGGGATCCAGCACCCCGCTTTGCCACCCTGCCGCCTTCAGGGCACCCTCGGCAGCCTCAAGATCCCCCCGGGAGACGAGCAAGTCCACATCATTGGGCATCCGGCCTCGCCCCAGCGGCAAGTCCTGGAGCACGTAGGCCGCCCCCTTTAGGACCGTCACGGGCAAGTCTGGCGGCAAAGCCTGCGCCAGCGATCGCAACTCCATCAACATCCACTGCTCACGATAAGCAGCCGTGTTGATGGAGGCCTGAAAGTGACTTCGAACGCGCTCCGGGATGGACGCCCATACCGCATCATCATCCCGCAAACGATGGCCCAGCATGCCCAGCACGCGCGCCTGACGAGCCAGACGCACGGTCACATCCCAATCCGCAAGCCCCATGGCAGAGACATGCCCAGCGTTCCGCAACACGCCCAGCAAATGCCCTACCGGGGAGCCTCCCAAGCGCTCACCCACCCCAGGACCGCTCAGTGGCAGCCCCCCAATTTTCGCCAACCCCATCCAGCAATACCCCGATCCGTTCGATAGCCTTACACATCCGCACCACCAGCTTCGGGGTGGAGTACCCCCAATTCGTCAGACAACGACCTAAGAGGGTCAGATTTTCGCTACACTATGGCAAGATAAGCTTGGCCAGTAAGGTATCATCTGAACCGTGCAGCGTCAGAAAATTTGACACCACTTCAGAGCAGGACGCCAGCCCCGGCCCCATTGAAAGCCAGGCCACTGTTTTTGAAATCAAATCGATGGCTGGCACAAAAATTGCGAAATGATTCGGTGAATGGTCATGACGGCCTGCCCTTGACACTCGGCTTTGCTTGCGGCAACACCCAAGGCAGGCAGTACCCCTCAGGAGTTTCTCGATGAACCCGAATGACAAGACGACCTCAGCAGAGCAGGATCCACTGGCACAGCCAGATCACGTTCAAAACGCCAACCAAAGCCACCAGACATCCCGTCGGCGGTTGCTGAAGGCAGCGACGGTCGCGCCGATCATTTACACGCTACCCAGTGGTGGGGCGCTTGCCGCGACTTCCTCCTCCTGCCTTAACGATAGCGACAACATCATTACTGGAGTAACAAAACAAACAGAACAAACAACAATCACCAATACTCAGTGCAACCCAGGAAAAGGTAATGCTCAGGCGAACAGTAGTGCCTGCAATCAAGGCACAGGGCAGAACCTAACCTTCACCTCCACTACCACCGAAACAGAAACCGATAAACTAATAGCTGGCGAACAAGTTTTCACTTCCACTGGCAACCCAAACGAATACCACAGTAATGGAAAAGACTATATTTATGAGCCTGATAGTCAAACCCTTATAGCAGGGTCTTGTTGGAATTCGATCAATCTGAGTACCACAAAAACCTTCAATGGATTCCTCTAAGATCCACCTTCTAAAGGCAACAGCAACCCGCAGTCAAACTTAGCCATAAAGATGCATCTAGCCCTACGCTATCGCCCAATGGACGACGGCGGCATTCTATTCAACGAGACCACCTGGAAGACCCACATCCTCACCGCCTCGGCCGCCATCGTATACGAGACCCTGATCGAACATGGCGGCGGAAATGCGGTAACGGCGACCGAAGCCAGAGATGCGCTACGCAACGTCCTCGACCTCGATCCCGACACACCAGACATCACCCAACTCCTCGCCATGCTTGAAACGCTCGGCGTGATCCGCGGATGAGCATGCCAGGCATGCGGCTGCAGGAGTGCAATCCGGGTGAACTCAGCCAGCGCTGCCGCGCCGGACAACTCCACATCGACTACGGCGCCGCCCTCGTGCGTGTGCGCAGCCCCCTCGATGCGTTCGCGCGAACCCTGCAGCGCACCTACGGTGCCTTTCGACCCCCACAATCCGACCAGGACGCGTTTGCCGACTATCATGTCGAGGTCGTGCGCCCGCGCGGTCCGCGCGCCTTCATTCGGCCGCAATCCCAGTTTCGCATCGACGGCATCCAGCCGTTCGATCCTTTTCCGTGCTCCAATGCACTGCCGCTATTCGAATGGGGTGTGAATTGGTGCTTCGGCCAGCGGGCCAATCAATACATCCTGCTGCATGCCGGCGTGCTCGCCAAAGGCGGGCGCGCCGTCATCATGGCCGCCCCTCCCGGCTCCGGCAAAAGCACCCTGGCCGCGGCCATGATGCTGCGCGGCTTCCGCCTTCTGTCCGACGAATTCGGTGTCCTGCGCCCCGACACCGGTGACCTTGTGGCGATGCTCAAGCCGGTCGCGCTCAAGAATCAATCGGTCGAGATCATCCGCGCCTTCTCAGAGGACGCGGTCATCGGCCCCCTATTCACCGGCACCCGCAAGGGCGATGTCGCGCATCTGGCACCGAACGACATCAGCGTGGATGCGATTCACCAGGCCACCCGCCCGGCACTGGTGATCTTCCCATCCTTTGAGGCAGGTGCCACGCTCAACAGTCGCCGGTTACCAGGCAAGGATGCCTTCGCCCATCTCGCCTTTAACAGCTTCAATTATCATCTGCTGGGCCCGATCGGCTTCGAGGCCGTCGCCGATGTGATCGCCGCCTGCCCGGCCTATCAGCTGCGCTACAGTGATCTCGACGCGGCCATCAGCCATATTGAGGGGCTACTTGACCAGACCACCGGCAAACCATAAAGCCTCGCCCTACCCCATCCACCCCACGATCAAATCCCATCGCGGCCACGCATCGCCACATCAAGCATCACGAGCGACACCATCTTCCCTCTGCTGCCCACGCACAAACCCAGGATCCGGCGGCTCTAGGCCCGGGTATTCGGAAGCCACCTTGCCAGAGGGCTGCCAGCCCGATTCACCCCTACCATCCGATCGAGATGAGCCCCCCATTTTTCGGGCATCCCAATCCCGAATCCCCATCAACCCCCACCACCCCATTGCGCAAACCTGCCACCCCAGCCACGCAGCGGCCATCGCAATCCACTGGCTCGTGGGATCCGGCCTCAACCCCGCCATAAAGAGCTTACCCGCCTCCATCACGAAGGCCAGGAGCAGCCCCAGAATCACCGCAGACAACACGCCCTTGCGGGGCGTGATCCCCCGTGGGCCCCAGCGCCATAGCCACACCCCGACCCCTACGGGCAAATACATCAGCACATGAAAAATTACACTGCCTATTGCCACCGCCTCGGGCACATTGTAGTGGTACCAGAAAGGCAGAAACCGCACAGAGTCCAATTTGGAAAGCACCGAACCGGTTTCCAGCGCGAAACCCTCGCCCCCAAGATTGAGCACAGACACAAGCAACAGAAACGGCACCAACAGCAGCCCCACCACCGGCCGAGCCCAATGACGCAAACGATCGGGGCTGAAATGGTCACGCTCCAGAAAGAGCACCGCCCCCAAAGCCACCCCCAGCGCTCGAGACAACCATGATCCGCCCTCGGCCACGCCCGACACCGTAACGAATTGCCCAAGCTCCACCAGCAGCCCGAAAGCCAACGCGAAGACCATGACCACGGCAAATCTCGCGGCCCCACCCAAGGCGGGTGCGGCCCTGAACAGCCACCAACCCAAAAGAACCCCTATCGGCGCCGTCATCACCAGGATCATGCTTCTCAGCACCCACCACTCGCCCCCTCCTGAGACCGGAGCCTGCCACAGCCCCCACCGATCCGAATCCAGCTTGGCG
>NZ_JAJNAN010000075.1:0-7766 GCF_022227565.1 Ectothiorhodospira sp. 9100 | reverse complement strand
GGCTGGCGGGGGCCGCGAGTTCCGCTTCCACCTGCGACAGGGCCGTCTGCAGCAGCCCCGGGTCACACGGTACTGCGTCTTCAGGCATGAACAGCCAGGCATTGTCGGTGAGCCCATCGAAATGGCCATGGGTCTGCATCCAGGCATCGTCGGCATGGGCCCGCACCAGGACAGGCTGTCCATCGGCAAGACACTGCTTGAGCAGGGCGACACGTCGATGCCACCAGCGGTCGTCGGAGGCCCCACGGCCTTCGAATATCCAGGCCGCATGGCCCAGCATCTCGCCCTCGAATACCCGGGGTGGTTCCGCAAAGCCCATGCCCATTGAACCGCTCAACTGAAACTCCTGGTCGACACTCAGTGCATCCCAGCCGATGCTCACATTGGGCATGCCCTCATCATCACGCAGGTGGGCGGCAGCGCGATTGCGGAAGGTATTCATGCCCTCGGGTACCCGATAGGCCACAACGGCAGGGCTGCTGAAATGCCATTCGGTGCCGGGCCCGATCGCCTCGGGACAGGGCCGAACATCCTCCGGCAGATTCAGGTGCATGTGACGCCAGAGATCCCGTGGATCATTGTCGTGCCACCAGGATTCGGTGGCGGCCAACTCCACCACGATGGGAGACGGTGCAGGCCCCTGGAAGAGGCAGGACTCCAGCACATAGACCCACATGGGGCCTTGCACAAAGGATCCGGAACCACTGTCACTGCTGTAGAGTCGGGCCGCCACCCCCAGAAACTCATCGGATTGGGACTCGGGCACCTGGGCCAGCACATCCTTGAGCGCGGAGGCCTCACGCCCCTGCCGCCCCGTTCGGACCCGAAGCATGGCCTGCCGGCCATCCGCCTGAAGCCGGAACTGTTCATCACGATCCGTCATCACCCGCCAGCCCGGGGGTGTTTCGTAGCTCAGCAGGCCTCCCAGGGCGGTGGTACTGCCTGCCCAGGCCGGCAAGGCCAGCGCAAGACCCAACAGGCCCGCGACGATGACCAGCAACCTGCCCCCTTTGTGTATCCTGCAACGCACCCTGACTTGCATGTGTTTCTCCCCACCTGGTATCGACTGATATCGGCCCACGCGACGCGCCTGGCGCGATCGGCCAGGCCTCATTGAACAACGGCCTCTTGCCCCGTGCCGACCACACCACGCCCCGCCTGCAGGGCCATGGCCAGTGACATGAGGCGGGACAGATCCCGCAGTACGCTGTCGCCCACCACCATCTCCGGCGTGAGGCCGCGACCACTGCAGCTTTGGCCATCGGGGAGCAGCACCTCCCGGTTGGTGAACCTGAGCACCGAGCCATCCGACAGCCGCCGATCGGTCTGGGAGCTGCATTTCCCGAAGGTGGGCTGCCCCACCAGGTAGGCGCGGCCATGATGTTGCAGGACGCCCGCAAACACCTCTGCCGCACTGGCCGTTTCCGGCCCGATCAGCAACACCAGCGGCATGACAAGCTTGTCGCCCCTGGGGGCCTGAAAGTCGCGCACCTGCCCGCCCCTGGCCATGAGGCTTCCCAGCGGCGTCCCGGGCGGCAGGAACAGTCCGGCCAGGTCAAGGGCTTCGTAGAGATCCCCGCCCACGGCATCACGCAGGTCCATGACCAGCGGCGATCCCGCGTCGCCCGCACCCGGATTGGATCGCTCGATGAATTCCAGGGTGGCCATCAGCGCCGGTCGTGTGCGACCCGCCAGGAAATCCCGTACCCGGAGCACACCCTGGCTCCAGGGCTCGACCAGTTCCACATCCAGGGGCCTGAAGCGCTCGCGGATGAGTGTGGTCGTATGCGCCGGCATCTCCCGCCCGGCCTGCCATGTCAGCACCAGTGGGGAGCCGGACTCACCACGCAGGGATTGCAGAAGCTCTTTGACCTCACGCCCCGCCACCGGCTGCCTGTCAATCTCAAGGAGCCGCACCCGACCGGGCAATCCGGCACGGTGGGCCGGCCCGCCCTGGTAGACCTGCAACCAGACCTGATCGCCCTCAAAACGGACATCCGCGCCGATCCCGGTCCAGGCGCGCTGGTCCCGATCCTGCCGGGCGGCCTCCTGGGAGGAGAAATGGCGCGCATAGGGGTCCACGTCTGCCAGGCTTGAATTCAGGTCATCGGCCCGGAGCGCCGCAAGCGATCTCTCCGGTGGTGGCTCGAACGACTGCTCACGTAGCAGGTCGCGGATTTCGTCCAGCGGTACAGGTGTCTGTGCGGCGGCCCCACCAGAGGCCGCCAGCAGCAGGGCCAGCAGCCCACCGGCCAGTCGCCTCATCTGGCCAGGTCCAGTGACAGTTCCATCAGCAGATCGAATTCCTCTCGCAGGGCATTGCGCTGCTCTTCCAGCTGTCGTCGGCGCAGGTCCGTCTCCGCGTCCCCCATCCCGCTACCTTCCAGGGCATCCAGGGCGGATTGCTGGGTGTTCATGCGCCCGCGAAGATCATCCAGGCGGGTCTGCAATGCCTGCACCCGCTGATCCTCCTCGCCATGCCGATCCGACAGGCTTTCCACCTGACGGCTCAGGCCAGTGACGTCACGATCCAGGGCTGCCAGACGCTCCCGTTCCAGCGCCACCTCACGGCGCTGACGGGTCTTGCGGGCCTCCAGGTCCTCCCGTTCGGTTTGCAGTTCCTGCTGGGCCTGGCGCAATTGCTCCAGGCGATCCTCGCGCTCCTGCACCCGCTGATCGTAGGCACCGCTGCCCATTCCCTGGATGCCTCCCAGCAGCCCTCCCTCGCGGGGGTCCGTGGTGGTGGCGCAGCCAGCCAGCCCCAGGGTGCCCATCACAGCCACCGTCAGTGTCATGCGTTTCATACCGACAGCCTCTGATCGATGCGGGCCAGCTGGCTGCTGCCTTCACGCAGTTCCTCCAGGTTGCCCTGCAATTCGGCCACCTCTCGTTCCAGGCGCGCCAGGTAGGGATCATCGGCGGGCCGGCCCTTGACCTCTTCAGCGAGAATGGCTTCCTGCACCTCCAGTTCTTCCTCCAGGGCCTTTTCCAGCTTCTCGCTGCGGGCCAGCTGGCGCTGCAGATCCTGACGCTGGGCCTCCAGGCGTTTCCTGTCCTCGGCACCGGCATCGTAACGGGCCCTGAGGTCTCGGGATTCCCGTTCCAGGGCGGCAATCTCGGTCTTCATCTCCTGGTTATAGGCCGCCGTGGTGGTGTTGAACTCGGCCACCCGGGTGGCTTCGCCGTCCAGAAAGTCCTCCGTGGTGGCATAGGCCTTCTTGCGCTTGGCCACCTCGTTACCCACCACATAACCGGCCCCGGCACCGAGCAGGCCGCCGATCATGGCTCCCCGCTCCTTGTCCACGGCATAACCCAGCAGTCCACCCAGCAAGGCGCCGGCCGCCGTGCCTTCGGTGCGGGTGCGATCCGTGTCATCCATATGGGCACACCCGGAGACCAGGGCACCGGCGAGGATGATGGGAAGAGTGGTTTTCGTGATTTTCATGGTCTTTGCCCCCTGCAGGGATGTGGTGATCAATTGTCCTCAAAGCCTTCAAAGCGCTCACGGAAATCCTGCATCCAGGCTTGGGGATCTCCGCGACGCTGCTCGCTGAACACCTCCACGTGCTCACGCAGGACGTCCATCACCAGACGCTCGCGGGGCGGCAACTCCGCGGCATCCAGCACCTGGAAGGCGTGTTCGATGTACTGGGGCTCGTAGTCCCCCAGTTCGGCAATCTTGTCCTGATAGCCCCGCAATTGCTCCCCGGCGGCCACTTCCAGGTCGTGCATGGAGCGCTCCACGGCATCCACCTGATCCTGATAGCGGGTGGAGATCTCGGCCAGCCGACGGGCCCGCTCCAGGGTGTCGTCCAGACGTGCCAGGCGCGACAGGTACACACTCAGGTTCACCCCGTTGCGGGCGGCATCCTGGGCCAGGCTGCGGGCACTCTCACGCTGCGCCAGTTCCAGCCGCTCCCGGGCCCGGTCCATCTGCGCCTGCACGGCCCGCAACGGCTCCACCAGGTCGGGGTTTTGCGCCATGAGGCGATCCAGAATCGGGTCCACGGTTCCCAGTTGCACCGAGGCCTGGGCCACCAGGTTATCCAGGGTACGGCCCACTGGCATGGTGCGGCGCAGGTCCTCACGATAGGCCTCGTATTCCTCTTCGATGCGCGCCTGCTGGGCGGAGCTGACCAGCACATTGGCGCCGATGGCCAGCCGCACCCCGGTGTTGAAGGAGCGCCGTTCCTCCATGTATTCCCCATCCGCGTTCCAGGCGTACACGTCCAGTTCCGCCCGGAGCGAACTGCGCAGTTCCGAGGCCGGGGTGGATACACTGCCGCCACGCACCGCCACGCCGCCCGGCTTGCCCTGCCAGATCTCCGGGCGGAACAACCCGGAGGTCATCTCCTGGGCATTGCCCAGCAGGTCATGAAAGCCCAGGCCATCGGCCTCGCGCAGCCCCACCGGGCGCAGTTCGTGTCGCGCATTGCCCAAGTGCCAGGCATGCTCATTCATCTGGCGAGCGGGAAACGGCAGGCGATCATTGAAACTCCCGGCCTCCAGGGCCGGCACGCCCCCTCGCGCCGTGTACTCCCATTCCTCCTCGGTGGGCAGACGCATGAAACCGGGCACGCCGTCCACCCGGGGCAGATCGGCGCGACGTTCCGGGTGATCCGCGTCAAACAGCCACTGGTTATAGGCCCGCAGGAAGGCCTGGATATCCTGGTGGCTCACATAGGTGAGGGGCTGCATCAGGGCATCGCGCAGTTCCCGGCCCCTGAGCTGCGGGAGTTGCTGAACCTGGGGATCGCCGCTGGTCTCCAGCAGGGTGTCCAGGCCCATGACGGCAACATACTGGGCCCGGGTGAGCTCATACTTGGCCAGGACCAGATACCAGCTGCCGTCCTCGCGAGGGAAAGAGCCACTGATCTGGGTGCGTTGCAGCCCTTCGAAGATGCCCCCGGTGGCATCGCCGATCTGAATCACCCGGTCCCGATCGCCCCAGAAACCCTGCCCCGGCACCGGCACGTGTCGAAACACCATCTGCGCGCCATCGGGCATGGGCAGGACCAGATCCCCGGCCGCAGGACGCGGGTTGAATACCGACTGGGCCGGCACCTCGGCCAGGACCGCCCCCGGCACCAGCAAACAGGCCAGGCAGACAAGGACACGCCCCAGGCGGCCCGGGCAGTGGCCGAATCGGGGGTATCGAAGGCACTGGAGAAGCGGACTAATGTTCACGGATGGCCTCCGCCGGATCGATGCGGGTGGCCCGCCAGGCGGCCACCAGCGAGGCAAGCACCGCCAGTGCCAGGGTGGCGACAATGGCCAGCAGGATCTGCTCACCCGGGAGGGTGCAGAACCGCTCGCCAGGCGCCAGTTCACTGGAAAAGGTGCGATTGATGGCCCAGGCCAGGGATGCGTACCCCCCAAGGGCGGCCGCCAGGCCCAGGGCTGCGATCATCACCCCCTGGGCCACGGGAAAGAAGAAGACATGCCAGCGGGCCAGACCCAGCAGCCGCAACACGCCCAGGTCACGCCGCAGGCGCTCCACGGCAGCGTACAGGCTGGCCACCAGCACGGCCGTGCCACCGCTGATGCCCAACAGGGCGATCAGCCAGAACAGCCGCCCCAGGCCCTCGTCCAGGATCTGAATGCGCTGAATGGCCTCCACCTGGGCCACGAATTCCAGGCCCTGCTCGCGCAGGCGTTCGGCCAGCTCGGGCACGTCGTCGATGCTTTGGGCATAGAGGCGAAAACCCCGATAGCCCCCCCGGGCCATCTCGAAGCCTCCCGTATCCGATCGATGGGTCAGGGCGCGCTGCACACCCGTGCGCAGCACGCCCAGCAATTCCACGGGCACCACCGGCCGCTGCCAGCCCCCCGCACCCACCACGTCGAGGCTGAGCGTGAGGGTTTGCGCCCCGGCACTGACCACGTGCAAGGGCTCCCGGGAATGACCCGCAGGCACCAGCACGGAGGTGAGTTCATCCCCTGGCGCGGCGCGCCCGGAGAAGCCGCCCCATGGTGTGGCGGGGACATCCAGCAGGCGGGCCTGCCGGGGCGACAGCGACAACCCGGCCAGCGCGATCTCACGGCCCTGGGCGTCTGCCAGCGGGATGGGGTCCACGTAGGGCAACACCACGGCCTCACGTCCACGCAGTTTCTGCTCGATGGCCCGCAGGTTGGAGACGGTGACCGCGCTGCCGGGGGTGAAGACATCGTAGGCCGTGAGTGACCCGGGCACGGTCACCCCCGTGCGTTGCCGAACGCGCTCCCGATCCGCGTCGGCAAGGCGGGCAAATCCGGTGTTGATGATCAGACCGGTGCGGGCAATGGGATCCAGGGGGTCTTCCAGCAGCAGGATGGCGCCGTCAAAACTCAGAAAGGGTTCGGGCGTATCCCCGGCCCAGCCACGGTCCGGCGCCCCGTAGCCCTCCTTGTAGGCCTCCACATCCACCACCAGATCCAGGGGCGCGTACACCCGGGGCAGGCTGCCGGCGCGGGCATCCAGCACGGAGAGCACCTGGAAGGTCTCCCGGGCCTCTTCGGTGCGTGTCCCCCGGGTGCGGGTGACCCTGACCTGCAGCGCATCTCCGGCGCCCACCCCCATGCGCCGGGCCGCCTCGGCCGAGAGCACCACCTGTCCATCGCCGGGGATGCGGGCACCGTTCTCCAGCAGGAGCGGATCACCGGGCCCGGTGGGGATCAGATCAAACAATTCGCTGCGACCGCCGTGGGGGTTGACCACCTGGAGCACCGAGGACAGCGGCAGGATGGTGGGGGTGAGAAAATCCACCCCGGGCCAGCGGGCCACCTGCTCGAACCATTCCGGCGCGAACTCCCGGGTATGGGCGGGACGGATCTCCCGGTAGACCGGATCTTCCACCAACCGCTCACGCAGGGTCTCGATGGTGCCGCTCTTGAGGCCCATCAGCACCAGCAGGGGCGCGATCACCGCCGCCAGGGCCACCACCAGGCACAGGGTGAGGATCCAGTCGTGACGAAGGTGGGAAGCGGCCAACCCGGGTATGAGTCTGATGGGGTGCGCCGCGGACGGAGGCTTCATGCGGCCGCCCCTTCCTGAAGGGGGTAACAGGTGGAGCGGGTGGCATTCTCCGAGGTCTGCATCACATCGAAGGTGTAGGTGCGGTCGGCATGCCCCTTCACCAGATCCACGTCATGGGTCACCAGGACCACCGCCACGCCTTCATCCCGGGCCAGCGCCTCCAGGTCGGCCATCACCGCCCGGGCACGGGCCTTGTCCACGGCCGCCGTGGGTTCATCGGCCAGCACCAGTCTCGGGGCGTGCACCAGCGCCCGGGCAATGGCCACCCGCTGACGCTGACCCACCGACAGGGCGCAGGGCATGCGGTCCAGGCAACCCTCAAGACCCAGACGTTCGGTCAGTTCGTGCAGCCGTCGTCCGGCAGGGCCACAGCCGCGGATTCTGGAAGACAGTTCGATGTTCTCCCGCACACTGAGAAATGGCAGCAGGCCCCCAGTTTGCAACACATAACCCAGATGATCCCGGCGCAACGCCGCCAGGCTCGCCTCATCGCCAAGGCGCCAGAGACGGCGGATGTCGTGTTCGGGACCTGCCTCAACGGCGTGAAAGTGAAACGCCTCTGCCCGGGTGGGGGCCATGACCAGAGCCAGCATGTCCAGCAAGGTGCTCTTGCCGCAACCGCTGGCTCCCACCACGGCCACCAGTTCACCGGGTTCCACCGAGAACGCCGGCACCTCCAGGGTGAACACACTCCCTCCCTGGGAGCGGTCCTTGCCAAGGCCTGCGATCCGGATCATGGGCACGGCAGCGT
>NZ_JAJNAN010000074.1:0-8602 GCF_022227565.1 Ectothiorhodospira sp. 9100 | reverse complement strand
AGCAGCTATGATCTGGGGGATCTGCTGGCCAAGAGTTCGACGGCAGCCTAGAATCACGGATGCCTTACAGTAAGGAGGGCATACCGATGACCGTCATCGCCAAGATCACCGCCAAGGGCCAGACCACCATTCCTGCCGACATCCGTGCTGCGTTGCAGGTCGGCCCCGGTGACCTGCTGGCCTGGGAACTGCGGGAAGACGGCAGCGCCACCGTGCGCCGAGTGCAGCCGCTTGATCTCGAATATCTCAGGGCCGTGGAAGGCACCCTGAGCGAATGGGCCTCGGCAGCGGATGAGGAAGCCTACCGTGACCTTTGAGCGCTGGCAGGTGGTGCGCGTGCCGTTTCCGTTCACGGACCGTACCGCCAGCAAGAACCGCCCGGCGCTGGTGCTGTCTAGTGCGGCCACTTTCAATGGGCCGGCGGGGCATGGGGTGCTGGCCATGATTACCTCTGCCAAAAATCCATCCTGGCCGCTGGACTACACCATTGAGGATCTCGCGGCCGCCGGCCTGCCCGTGCCCTCGGTGGTGCGCTGCAAGCTGTTCACCCTGGATGTCCGGCTGATCCGGGGAGTGCTGGGCCGATTGTCCGCATCGGATGCCGACCGCGTCAGGAAAAAGCTTTCTCTTTTGCTGGGCCTGGAATGACCGCCATCCAATCCCCCAAAAGGCTGATCTTCACCATGGCCACCCGAGCACCCTGCACCTGAGGTGGGCGCGACGACTCCTAGCCGCGGCACCCGCGGTGCTGTTCGCACAGTCACCAACTTCGATGCCGACACCCAACAGCCCCTGCTCGAGGCGGCGTCAGCTCTCGATCACGGCTTTGTCGTGAGGCTTCTGGCAGTCGGGGGGGGGGGGGCAAGGCCGGGGGAGACGATCGGGTGCTGGTCAGATGAGGGAGGGAGGGTCCCGGTTGAGAAAAAAATGCAAGACTGGCATAAAGGAATTGTGAACCATTGCCACTTTCGGCGCCTATGAACCACGGAGATCCATGTGTACAAGGACCGTTGCCTGCAGCATGCCCCTCAAACGCCCGACTCAGCGACTCCGATTCCACAAGCCTGTGGGGGCAGTTTTGCTCTGTGGACTCTAGGGGATAGCTTGGGGTCATCAAGGAACGCAGCGTTCGCCCGTTCTTGGTGGACGGCATCACCACAGGGATTGTCCGCTGAGATCATGAGCTGGACCATCCACGCCATCATTGGTCCTCGCGGCAGGCTTGCCGGACTCGTCCTAGAGCGAGAGTGCATCCGCATTGCAGGGGTTCGATAAATGCCGGTTTATTTCGCGCATTCCACAGAGACGGGCAGCGAAGCCGATTGGCAACGGCTCTCCGAACATCTAATTGGTACCTCCAGGCGTGCCGAAGAATTGGCAAAACCGTTTGGCGGCCAGGATTTGGCAAGCGTGGCCGGACTTCTGCACGATCTTGGGAAATATACCGAGGAGTTTCAGGAGCGAATACGGGGTGGAAAACTCCGGGTTGACCACGCGACTCGTGGTGCGATGATAGCGGCCGAACGTTTTCCTAAGCTGGGACATATTCTCGCTTATGGAATCGCTGGCCATCACGCTGGTTTGGCAAACGGGATAGAAGCAGGAGAACGTACACCTCTTCGGGATCGCCTCCGTGGAATCGGCCTCCCGGAGCTTGCGAGCGATTGGCGGAATGAAATCTCATTGCCTAAAGATTTGGCCATGCCGCCGCTTCGCGCACACAGTCGGCAACGCAGTTCCTTTCAACTCGCGTTCTTGGTACGGATGCTCTTTTCATGCTTGGTCGACGCAGACTACCTTGATACTGAGCAGTTTTATGACCGGGTCGAGGGACTTGCCTCAGTCCGTTCACGTTCGAGCCCTTCCCTGAACGAGCTCAGGAGTGCCCTTGATCAGTACCTAATGGGATTCAAAGCGGATTCCCATGTAAACAGGGTCCGTAATGATGTTCTGAATCATGTTCGTCACCAGGCAACCTCAGATGCAGGAGTCTTTTCGCTCACTGTTCCAACCGGCGGTGGAAAAACTCTGGTTTCGCTCGCCTTCGCACTGGATCACGCAATTCAGCACGGATTGAGTCGGGTCATCTTTGTCATCCCCTTCACCAGTATCGTCGAGCAGAACGCGGCGGTTTTTCGTTCGGCTCTAGGTGAGCACGGGGAGTCTGCTGTACTTGAGCACCACAGTGCCTTCGTTTCCGCTCCCGCGCCCAAGGGCGATTCGGGACGCTATCAGGCCAGGGAAAAGCTGCGCCTTGCAATGGAAAACTGGGACGCGCCGATTATCGTAACCACTGCGGTGCAGTTCTTCGAGAGCCTGTTTGCAGCGAGGCCGTCCCAGTGTCGCAAGCTGCATAATATCGCCGGTAGTGTGGTTATCCTCGATGAGGCCCAGACCCTGCCGCTCAAACTGCTACGACCAACCGTCGCCGCCATCGACGAACTGGCCCGCAACTACCGGACCAGCGTCGTTCTCTGCACCGCCACCCAGCCGGCCCTGAATGCTCCGGACTTTCGAGATGGGTTGGAGAACGTGCGCGAACTCGCGCCGGATCCCGCAGAGCTTTTCCGCAAGCTTGAACGGGTGCGCGTCCGCCACATCGGTACCCTGGAAGATGAAGAACTCACGGCACAGCTCCGGATTCTCGATCGGGTATTGTGCATCGTCAACAATCGACGCCACGCTCGTGCGGTGTACCAAACGCTTGCCGATCTCCCTGGCACCCACCATCTGACAACGCTGATGTGTGCGAAACACCGTAGCCAGGTATTGAATAAGGTCCGTGATCAACTCAGGATAGGCGAGCCGTGCCGACTGATATCGACCTCGCTGATTGAAGCAGGCGTCGACATCTCTCTGCCGACCGTTTATCGCGCCGAGGCCGGATTAGACTCTATTGCCCAAGCGGCAGGGCGTTGCAACCGCAACGGCGAGCGACCGGCAGACCAGAGCGAGGTGCGCGTGTTCGCCACCGCCAATGACGATTGGGTGCCGCCCCCCGAACTACGTCAATTCGCCCAAGCCGCGCAAGAGGTGCTTCGGCAACCACAATACCGGGACGATCCACTCTCTCCTGCGGCGATCGAGGCCTACTTCCGCTTGCTCTATTGGCAGAAAGATGAAAAGGCATTGGACACCGCAGACCTGCTCGGTTTATGCGCCGAGAGCCGCTTCGATACCTTGCCGCTGGAAACCTTGGCCACCAAGTTCCGTATGATCGATACGGTACAGATGCCAGTCATCGTTCCGTTCGATGACCATGCTCATGGTTTCATCAATGATCTGAGATATTCCGACAAAAGCGGTGCCCTTGCGCGCAAGCTTCAGCCCTATCTCGTTCAGTTACCATGCAAAGGCTTCGATGCGTTGCGCCAGTCAGGCGCGATCCAGCCGATTGCGCCGGAAAAATGGGGCGAGCAGTTCATGGCGCTGGTGAATATGGACATCTACAGCCCCGAATTCGGCATCTGGTGGGATGAGCCTACATTCATGAAATCAGCGAACACGATCATTTGAAGGAGCGCAGCGCATGAGCTACGGAATCCGCCTGCACGTCTGGGGCGATCGGGCCTGCTTCACGCGGCCGGAAATGAAGGTAGAGCGTGTGAGCTACGATGTCATCACGCCATCGGCCGCACGCGGCATTCTGGAGGCCATCCACTGGAAGCCGGCAATACGCTGGGTGGTGGATCGTATCCACGTATTGAAGCCGATCCGGTTTGAGTCCATCCGCCGCAACGAGGTCGGTGGCAAACTATCGCCAAGCAATGTGAGTAAAGCAATGAAGGCCGGCTCTACCTCGGGCCTGGTCACCTTCGTCGATGAAGATCGCCAACAACGTGCGGCCACGGTGCTGCGTAACGTAGCCTATGTGATCGAGGCACACTTCGAATTCAGTGATAAGGTAGGGCCGGATGACTCGGTGGGCAAACACCTTGACATCTTCAATCGCCGCGCCCGAAAGGGACAGTATTTTCATGCGCCCTGCCTGGGTGTGCGCGAGTTCCCCGCATATTTCAGCCTCATCGAAGACGGCCAGCCGCTGCCCGATGCCGATCCTGAGTGCGAATTGGACGAGAATCTGGGCTGGATATTGCATGACATTGATTTCGCCAACAACATGACACCCCGCTTCTTTCGTGCTCAGCTGAAAGGCGGCGTTATTGAGGTGCCGCCGTGGCAGGGTGGGGAGGTCAAGTCATGATTCTTCAGGCGTTGAGCCGCTACTACCAGCGGCTGATAGAACAGCAGGCTGAGGATGTCGCACCCTTCGGCTACAGCCCGGAGAAGATCAGCTTCGAGATTCTGCTTGGATCGAACGGTAACGTGGTCCAGATTAATGACATTCGAAATACCTCCGGTAATAAGCCGCAACCGCGAATGCTGAACGTGCCTCAGCCGCAAAAGCGCACCGTTGGTATCAAGCCCAGCTTACTGTGGGACAAAACGAGCTATGTGCTCGGTGTGAGCAACACCAGCAAACGCGCCGATAAGGAGCACGAGGCATTTCTCGCATTGCATGAAACCGCACTCTCGGGCGAGGACGACCCCGGACTTAAGGCCCTGCTGGCTTTCCTGCGTGGTTGGTCGCCGAAGCACTTCGAAGCACGCGGCTTCCCACCCGACTTGATTGATACCAACCTCGTATTTCGGCTCGACGGGCAGCAGGTCTTTTTGCACGACCGGCCAGCAGCGCGGTCGGTGCGCACAAGGCTGCTGGCGGGCGATGAGAGAAAGGATGCGGCGGCAAAAGAGATGGTTTGTCTGGTCAGCGGAGAAGCATCGACGGTTGCCCGCCTGCATCCGGCAATCAAGGGCGTGAATGGCGCGCAGAGTTCAGGTGCATCCATAGTCTCATTCAATCTGGACGCGTTTGTCTCCTACGCCAAGAACCAGGGCGATAACGCTCCCGTATCCGAGCAGGCTGCCTTCGCCTATACCACCGCGCTGAACTACCTGCTGCGCCGGGGCGAACATAACCGGCAGCGTCTGCAGGTGGGCGATACCACGGTAGTGTTCTGGGCTGAGGCCTCCGACGCGGACCAGGCGAATGAAGCGGAGGCGATGTTGGCGGCTTTTCTCGACCCGCCAGCTGACGATGCTTCCGAAGCGACACGAGTGCGAGAGGTGCTGGATGGTGTCGCAAAGGGACGACCGCTGGGCGACGTCGCGCCAAACCTTGACCCCACCACCGGGGTATATGTACTGGGCCTCGCTCCTAATGCTTCACGCTTGTCGGTGCGCTTCTGGCAGGTGGATACGCTGGAAGTGTTCGCCCACCGTATTGCTGAACATACTGAAGATCTGCGCCTGGAACCATTGCCGTGGCGCACTGCACCGTCTGCTTATCGATTGGTGCTCGCGACCGTCCCGCACCGAGAGGGAAGCAAGCCCAAGAGCGACGACGCGATCAACAATGTCATCGGTGAGACAATGCGCGCCATCCTAAGCGGTGGGCTGTATCCGCGCAGCCTGCTGGCCAACACCATCATGCGGTTGCGGGCGGACGGAGACATCTCTGGCCTGCGAGTGGCTTTGTGCAAAGGCGTTCTGGCGCGCGAACGGCGCCGGGGCATTCGTACATCCAAGGAGGACATCCCTGTGAGTCTCGACAAGCAATCCACACAGCCCGGCTATCTACTCGGCCGGCTGTTCGCCGTGCTGGAGCGTGTGCAGCGTGCTGCCTTGGGTAGCCAGGTCAACGCCACGATTCGGGATCGCTATTACGGTGCGGCGTCGGCCACACCAGCCTCGATCTTCCCGATGTTGTTGCGCAATACCCAGAACCATCTTGGAAAGCTGCGCAAGGAGCGGGTGGGTCAGGCGGTGAATCTGGAGAACGACATCCGCGAGATCGTCAATGGCCTGCCCGAGCACTTCCCCCGCAGCCTCAAGATCGAGGATCAAGGCCGTTTCGCCATCGGCTATTACCACCAGTCGCAGTCCTACTTCACGCGTCGCGACACGGCAGAGAGAGCGCACACTGAATCTGCCGAACCCACCGACATCGAAACCGAAGGAGCCGATCAATGACCGCTATTTCCCACCGCCACGAGTTCGTTTATCTGTTCGACGTAACCAATGGTAATCCCAATGGTGACCCGGATGCCGGGAATCTGCCACGTCTGGATCCAGAAACGAACTGCGGCCTCGTGACTGACGTGGCGCTCAAGCGCAAAATTCGTAATTTTGTCACGTTGGACAAGGAAGGAGCGGCGGGTTACGCCATCTACATGCAGGAGAAGGCGGTGCTCAACAACCAGCACAAGAAAGCCTATGACGCGCTGGAGATCAAGGCCGAGGACAAGAAGCTGCCCAAGGATGAAGCCAAGGCACGGGGGATCACCGCGTGGATGTGCGCCAACTTCTTCGACGTACGCACCTTCGGCGCCGTCATGACCACCGGTATCAATGCCGGTCAGGTGCGCGGCCCGGTGCAGATCGCCTTCGCCACTTCGATGGACCCGGTGCTGCCGCTGGAGATCTCTATTACCCGCATGGCAGTCACTACCGAAAAGGAAGCTGAAGCCCAGAGCGGCGATAACCGAACAATGGGTCGAAAGCATATCCTGCCTTACGGACTCTACCGCGCCCACGGCTTCATCTCCGCAAAACTGGCCGAACGCACCGGGTTTTCCGACGACGATCTGCAACTGCTGTGGAACGCGCTCATCAACATGTTCGAGCACGACCGCTCTGCCGCACGCGGCGAGATGGCAGCCCGCAAATTGATCGTGTTTGAGCATGAAAGTGCCATGGGTAACGCTCCAGCTCATACCCTCTTCGACGCTGTTAAGGTGGAGCGTGCGGAGGGCTCCGAGGACCGGCCCGCGCGCAGCTTCGCGGACTATCACGTCAGCGTCGACGCACCAGCCATACCCACGGGCGTGAACATGCGCGAACTGCTGTAGGACGGAGGACATACCAAACACGGGTGAAAGCAATGGAGATTTCCGACGATCTCATCCCCATCTCCGCCCTTCAGCACTACCTCTACTGTCCCCGCCAGTGCGCTCTCATCCATGTAGAGCGCCTATGGGCCGAGAACAGGCAGACGGCGGAGGGACGGCTGTTACACGACCGTGCCGACACACCGCAGATCGAGCGCCGCCACGGTGTGCGCACCATCACCGCGATGCCACTGTCGAATGCACAGCTAGGCATTGCCGGGATGGCGGATGTCGTGGAATTCAAGACGGAGGATGAGCACGAGCGCCCCTTCCCGGTGGAGTACAAGCGCGGCCGCCCGAAGGCCCATCGCGCCGACGAGGTGCAGTTGTGCGCACAAGCGTTGTGCCTGGAAGCGATGTTCGACTGCCGGGCGGAGGAAGGTGCCTTATTCTACGGCCAGACGCGCCGGCGCCAGGCGGTGGTGTTCGACGACAACCTGCGTCGGCTGACCCAGGAGACGATTCTTGCTACACGCGAGATGATCCAAGCGGGACGTACGCCCACGGCGAGCTACCTGGCGAAACGCTGCGATGCCTGTTCTCTCATCGATCTCTGCCAACCGAAACTCCTCGGCAAGGGGCGGGACGTCGAACTCTGGCTGCGCAAACAGATTGCTGAGGAACCATGAAGCATGCGCCGACAACTCAACACCGTATATGTGACCACCGAAGGCGCCTGGCTGCGCAAGGATGGCGAGAATATCGTCATGGAGGTTGAGGGCGAAACCCGGGCCCGCCTACCGGCACACATGCTCGAAAGCTTGGTCTGTTTTGGCCGCGTGCTGGTGTCACCGCCTTTGCTCGGCTATTGCGCGCAACAAGGCATCAGTGTGTGCTACCTGAACCCCAATGGCAAATTCCTTGCCCGCGTGGAAGGGCCGGTTTCCGGTAATGTGCTGCTGCGCCGTGAACAGTACCGACGCTCGGACAATGCTCCACGCTGCGGCGCCATCGTGCGAAACATACTGATTGCCAAAGTGCATAACCAGAGGGCGGTTTTGTCTCGTGGTTTGCGCGACTATGGAGATGATCTATCCGCTAGCGCGCGAAAGGAGCTTGAACATGCCGGACAACGCCTCAAGCGGATAGCAACAAGGCTGTTAGCGGATGTCTCAATCGACATTATGCGTGGATTCGAAGGCGAGGCAGCACAGGCGTATTTTGGTGCCTTCGACCACCTGATACGCGTGCAGGATGAGGCCATGCGATTCAGAGGCCGCAGCCGCCGCCCGCCCATGGATGCAATGAATGCGCTCCTGTCATTTCTCTATACCTTGCTCACTCATGATTGCCGATCGGCGCTGGAAACCGTGGGTCTCGACCCGGCAGTAGGGTTTCTACACCGAGATCGACCTGGGCGCCCGAGCCTGGCCCTGGATCTGCTGGAGGAATTCCGTCCCTTTCTCGCCGACCGCCTTGCGCTCTCGCTGATCAACCGAAGACAGATTTCTGCGCGCGATTTCGTGCAAATGGATAATGGTGCCGTTTTAATGAAAGAAGAAACACGTAAGACAGTCCTCACCGCTTTTCAGGAGCGGAAGCGGGAATCCCTCCGCCACATATTCCTTGATGAAAAGATCGAGATCGGTCTGTTTCCTGCGATTCAGGCACAGTTACTCGCTCGTCACCTTCGTGGCGACCTCGATGCTTAT
>NZ_JAJNAN010000073.1:0-8610 GCF_022227565.1 Ectothiorhodospira sp. 9100 | reverse complement strand
GCCAGGTGGGTGCTGACGAGGCCCACCTGGTGATCTTCAATCGTGATCCCGAAGTGACCTGGGAGCAGCGGATCTGGGAGATGGAGCGGACCGTGGAAGAGCGCTGCATCCGGGTATGGGGGGCTTGAAGGAGCAGTGGTGCTCCATGGAACCTTCCTGTGTGGGAGCGGGCAGAGGATCGAAGGTGCGTAACTGGCGCCCGCCGGCACAGCCGTCCATCCTTGGTGGTGATCAATAGAAATACCGCACCCCAACGTAGCCAAAGGGGCCTGGGTCGCTGCCCACTGCCGTGTCCACCCGTGTATCGAAGAGGTTCTCCACCCCACCGAAGATATCCACCCGTTCCAGGGCCGGAGGCATGTAGCTCACGCGCAGATCCGTCAGGGTGTACGGGTCCACTCGGGCCAGGGGCTCGCCTGGTGTGTCGGTATAGCGCTGGCTGCCCGTGTGGCGCACCGCCAGGTTCAACTCCCAGGCTGCCGCGGGGCGCCAGTCCACCTCGATCCGGGCCTGAAGATCGGGCTCGAACTCCAGTTTCTCCCCCGTCTCTCGATTTTCGGTCTCCAGCAGACCGGCAGAAGCACTCACTGTCCATGCCGGTGAGAAGCGGTAGCTTGTGCCCAGTTCCAGGCCGCGAATGCGGGCCTCGCTGATATTGCGGAAGGTGGTATAGGTAATGCCCCGCGGGGCCTCCACCGTGCGTTCGATGCGGTCCTCGATGGTGCTCTGGAACACGGCAATGTCATAACGCCAGCCTTGTCCCTGGCCACTGATGCCCACTTCGATGTTCTCGCTGCGCTCCGGATCCAGTTCGAAGGCCTCCTTGCCAAGGGCCGGATCGGTCACGGAGGCGCCGGCCAGTCGACCGCGGGGCGTCTCGCGGTTCAGGAAAGTTTCCGGCAGGTCGGCAATGCGGAAGCCCTCGGCGTAGTTGATGCGCAGGCGTGCCTGGGGATGGATGATGTACTGCAGCCCCATGCTGCCGCTGTTGGCTGATTTCGACTGGGAGGGGTCATCATGGCGAAGGCCATAAATGATCTCGGCATGAGGTGAAAGACGCCACTCGTGCTGAGCAAACAGGGAGCGGAACCAGTAATCTCGGCTCTCCTGGATGTTGTCCGGATTGAAGAAGGGGGCGGAGCGTTTTTCGTCGCGGTATTCCGCGCCGGCCAGCACCGTATGGGCCTCGGCGGGCCGCCAGGTGCCGGTCAGTTCATGACCATGCACGGTGACCTCGCCGGTGCCCGACACGGAGGCCGACGCCCCCTGCGACGTGTAACCCAGGTCATTCCAGATGGGTGACGTGATGGCCTCGTCCTTGTTATACCGTGAGCGGTGGCTGCGCCAGTCCAGTTGCAGGGTGTCGGTGGGTTCCAGTCGTCCCCGCAGGGCCACATCCAGACGGTCGTTCTCCCAATCGTTTTCCACCGGCGCATTGCGCACCGGTGCGGTCTGCCCGTTGGGCAGGGTGTAATTGGAGGGATGCATGTTGCCCACGAAGCGGGCATCCCGCGTCTCGCGCAGGTAGCTCACATCCATCCCCAGCTCCAGGCGCTCATGCAGACGCTGGGTGAGCCGACCACCCACGCTGAGCAGATCGGTGGGTTCCCGGTAGCTCACGTCCACTCGATAGGTGTCCGCCAGGTTGTTTCTGAAGTCGTTGATATTGGATTGAGAAGGCGGAGCCGCTCCCTGCTGTCCACCCCCGCGAGGGACCATCACCCGGGCCGTGCCGGTTTCCGAGTATTCCCCTTGCCGGCTGGCATTGAACCAGGCGCTGAAGCCGGTATCGCCCCGTCGCCCCCGGATGTCTCCCTGCACCTCGTAGCGCTCGGCATCCCCCGAGGCCGTGGCACCCACGCTGGTGCTGACCATCCCCTCCAGGCCATCCTGCGGCTGTTTGGTGATGATGTTGATGATGCCGCCCAGCGCATCGGAGCCGTAGAGTACCCCCATGGGGCCCTTGACCACCTCGATGCGCTCGATGCTGCCCGCCGGAATGCGGTCCAGCTCAAACCCCATGCCGGCTTCCCCCGCCAGGCGCCGCCCGTCCACCAGCAGCAGGGTGCCCTTGGCGCCGGCGCCGCGGATGGAAATGTCGCCCCGACCCGGATTGACGAACACCCCCGGTGTATTGAGGAGGACATCCCGCAGAGTGACCGCCCCCCGCTTGCGGATCTCCTGCTCGGTGGCCACCTCCACGGCCACCGGGCTCGCGTCCCGTGCGCGATCCGTGCGGGTGGCCGAGGTGACGGTGACTTCCTCCAGCACCACGGCGGGTACATCGGCCAGAGCCAGGCCCGGCAGTGTGGAGAGCAGGGCGAGCATGGGTACTGGGCGCATGGGGAAACCTCCTTGCCTCGTGACGTGTAGGGTGATGATCTCTTGAGTAAAGATAAGTTATATCATAACTTTATGGAGGTGAGAATGTTCGAAAATACTGATCTGCATTCAGCGCTGACGGCGGAAAACTCGTCCGCCTGAGCGGATGGGAGGCGCGCCCCGCCCCGAGGGCGGGGTTCAGGCAGAGGCGGGATCTACCAGGCGGTGATGGCCGGCTGCATGGTCCGGAGGAGGCTGGGCCAGTCGTTCCAGGGGTGGGCTGAGGTAGCCTGATCATCGATGCTCATCAGCAGTCTGCCATGACGGTCGTGACACTCGATGGCCAGGGTAAAACCTCGGTAGCCGGGTTTGCGAACGACCCAGACGGTTTCCACCGATTGCAGTTCCAGCCGTGCCCGGGCCGGCCCCTGCTCCATCTCCAGGACATTGGTGCGGACGTTGGCCTCGATGTGGTCGCTAGCGTGGCGTTGGGTGACGGCCCCGTTGGATACCGATACGCGCAGCGGCAGGTGTGTCTGTTCGTTGAGCGACTCGGCCAGCAGATGCAGGGCGTTCACGCCGGTACGCAGGGCGAACTCCCGGCCCAGGGTTTCCAGCATTTGCGTTCGCGATAATTCGGGCAGGCCTGGTATGCACTCTGCGGGAAAGTCCGTGGGCAGTTGCCACCAGATCCGCAGGGATTCCCGATCCAGCCGATCCAGTGGGTGGCTTTTGGGGTCTGCATGCCAATGGGGTGGGGTGGGGACATGGGTCTTCTCGCGTCCCTGATGAGGATCCATGAAGGGCTGGATCAGAGTGGGGTCGAGCCCCCGCGGGGATGCGGCCTGGAGGGTGAATATCCGCTCACCGAATTCGTTGAAGAAGCGCATGGATTCGGGTACCGATTGCCCGGCGGTTTCCCCGTTCATCACGAAGCCGCTGCGCCAGTGATCGAGATTGAGCGCCAGGGATTGGCGATAGCCGCGCAGGAACAGTGTATTTTCCATGGTGCTGGCCTGATCCGCATTCAGCGGCTGATCCAGCTCAACGCCAGGCGCCGATGTGGTGCAGCGAAGCCAGGGATGCTTGCGCAGGTTATAGATAAGATGAAGCCAGTCCTGGCGCAGCCGATGCACCCTTCGGCCGCAGGCCAGCTCGAGTTGCTGGGATTCGGTCAGGCCCATATGGCGGCTGTCCAGATAGGGGCGGGCCTGGGGCGAATGGAAGGTGGAAAGCCGGGCGTGGCGCTGGGGCAGAAACTCTGCTGCGTGCATGGGAACCTCCGAAGGGTGAATATGCCGTCTAGCTAATAATAATCATTCTCATTTAAAAGGCATAGTCCCATCGTGGTGTTTCCGACGAACGGACGCATCGGAAGTGTTCAATGGGGGCGGTCCCGGTGATCAGGTGTCCGCAGCCATGGACTGGAGTACCTCAAAGCATTCCAGATGGGGCCCGGTGAGGTAGATATGGGAACGGCTGCCGGCCGACCGATGGGCCTCGCGAAACGCATCAGACTGGGTCCAGGCCTCGAAATCCCCCAGGCTGGCCCAGAGGGTGTGGGTGGAATACAGGGTGTGGTCGTCGAACGATGCGCCCCGCAACACCTTGAACTCGATGAACCCGGGAACCCCTTTCAAACGGCTCTCGCGTCCCTCCCAGATCTCTTCGAATTCTGTTTCGTGACCGCGGCGTACCTTGAAGCGGTTCATGGCAATCATCATGGCGGTGTCTCCCGAAAGGATGGCTGGGGATGGTCGGCGTTGGCTTGCCGACAGTACTGCTGATCAAGAATAGTACTCATTACGATTCGCGCCAAGAGGCCTGTTTTCTTTTCGGCGACCCGCATCCATTTTTTTCAAGGGGGTATGGGTATAAGAGGCTTTCTGGTGATCGGTTGTCGGGTTGTAAATGAGAATGTAATGCATTAATGTTATTTCCTGTCGGGTCCGATCCGTGGATCCGCCATCCTCCACTCAGCCCGCCGTCGATGTCATCGATCAGCCAGCCAGAGTGCGTCACATCTGCTTCCAATGTGCCGGTCGTCATCCATCGGCCGTCAGGAGGTTCTCATGCGTGTACTCTCTTCATCGTCCGCCGAGCCCACACCGATGGCTCGGATTCAAGCCGCCTCGGGGCCTGCCGCCCGGGACGAGCGCCGGACCCGTCATGACCTGGCCAGTCGCACCGGCCTGTCGGATGCCCGCCTCCTCATGCGCGAACTGGGTGATGGCCTGGTGCGCCTCAAGCCGAACTGGGGTGAACTACTCCCGGCCCAGGAATCCCTGGGCACTGTGCGGGCCGTGACCCGTAACGCCCATGTCATCCATCAGACCGTGGGCAGCCTTGGCCATGTGCACGTCCGCGAAGACATGGGTTGGCTGGTCGGCAGTGGCATGGACCTGCGACTGATGCTCGGCCACTGGCATCACGCCCTGGCCGTGGTTGCGCGGGATAACCCGATGGCGGAACGCGGGGTGTATTTCTTTGATGCCGACGGCAGTCAGGTTCATGGCGTGGAGCTCACTTCCGAATCCAGTCAGGGGGCTTTCGCCGCGCTGGTAGCGCGTTTTCGCGGGCCGCGGCTGACGCCGGAATTCCTGTCCTGTGCGCCTGTCGTGCAGTCGCCCGCCCGACGCATTCCCCTGGTGGACATCGTGGATCTCAGGGTTCGCTGGGATGCCATGGGTGAACCGGGTGACTTTTCGGACCTGCTGGCGCATTTCGGCATGACGCGGCTCAACGCCCTGCGGTTGGCGGGTCCGGGCCGAGCCTTCTCCGTGGGGGTGGAGTCCGGATGCACCCTGCTGGAATACATCCGGGATGAGGCCTTGTCGGTGGAGGTGCATGTGGCCAGTGTCGGTGCCGTGCAGATCCATCACGGCTATGTGGGGAGCTTCCGCGAGGCCGACGATTGGTGGCGGATCAGGAATCCCCGGTTCAGTCTGGATCTGCGCCGTGCCGGGCTCGCCGAGGTGTGGGTGGTCCGTCGCCCAACGCATCGTGGCCCGGTGCATTCCCTTGAGTGGTATGGTTTCGATGGCAGCCTGTTGATGCAGATCTTTGGCCATCGGTCCACGGGGGGGGGGCGAGGATGCACGATGGCGGCATCTGCTGGGCTCTTTGGAAGGCGATCGAACCGACTGAGAACCCGGGGTTTGCGCGCAAACTGATGAAGCACCCGGCTTGGCGTTCAAGGCAAGCCATGTCATGATGAAGAGGTACGGATCCTGAGCGATCTGCCGGATCAACCGTACGTCACTCCAGTCAGCCGCCGCCAGCCAAGTGACGCCATCCCGGAGTAATGGGTGCGTGACCTTGATGCCTGGATCTTCCCCTCTGCGCGCAAGCGCTCCTGAGTGGCCACCGTGCCTGTTGGCGGGTGCGCCATGATTCAGCTGGATGACGTGCGTGCCGTACTCGAGGATGTGCGGATCTCCCATCACGTGCGTGGGCGCGTGCGACTGAAACTTGTTCGCGATCCTCAGCTCCAGAAGTCCCCGTCCGGGGCCTTGATCGAAATACTTCAGGTTCTGCTGGCATCACTGCCCGGGGTGCGCGATGTGCGTATCAACCTGCTGGCCCGTTCCTGCGTGGTGGACTATGACCCGGAGACCATTCCGCCCGAGCGCGTCGACGGCTCGCGCGCGCCGAAGCCGCCAAGGTGGCCGATGGCGATTCCGTGATCGATGCCGATGCTGAAAAGCCTGACGGGCGCGCCTCTTGAAGCCGGGCAATCGACGCTTGAGGCGCCTGCCGCCGCCCATGCCAGGCCCCTTGCCACCCCCCCCCCGCGACGGCAATCCTTTCGTTCGTGGCCTGGTGGTGGGGGGCTGCCTGGCTGCCTTGTCTGGCCTTCGGTGCCGGAGCCGCCTGGGTGCTCAGTGACGAGGAGACCCGTCGCAAGCTGATGAAGGCCGGAGTCGACCTCTATTCGGGCGTGGCTGGCGGCGTTGAAGAACTCAAGGAGCAGATGGCCGACATCAAGGCAGAACTAACTGGACGCCGAGCGTCACGGGGACGACTGATGAACGAAATCTGGTTCAGCGGCGTTGAACCCGTGCACGCCATCCGCGGGTGGGGCTGGACGACTACCGGGCGGGGCTCATGCCCGAGGATAAGGCACTGGCCCTGAAGAACCTGGCGGGGGAGGGTGCCCGCATCGCCTTTGTGGGCGATGGCATCAACGATGCCCCGGCCCTGTCGGGGGCCCATGTGGGCATGGCCATGCATCATGGGGCGGATGTGGCGCGCCTGGCGGCGGACATCACGCTGCTGGAGGATGATATTGCCCGGGTGGCCGATGCCAAGGCCCTGGCCCTGGCCCTGGCCACGCGTGGACTGGTGGACAGCAATTTCAAGCTTACCGTGGGGTTGAATACGGGCATTCTCTCCGCTGCCGCCTTCGGGTTGCTGAATCCGGTGGCGGCCTCGGCGCTGCACAATGGCAGCACCATCGGCATTCTGTTGCGTGCCCTGGCCGGCGCCGGCTTGCCGCGGGGGCAGGCCGCTCGGGCAGCCTGAGCTTGCCAGGAATCACCGAGATGTGCCTTTTTGTGTTTTTTTTATTGAATGATTATTACTCACTCTCATGCATCACGGCGGGTGAGGCACACCCAATGATGAACGATACGATCCAAGCCCCTCGCCCCTGCGGGGAGAGGGGTTGGGGTGAGGGGCGAGGGCTGGCACAGTGCCGCCCTCACCCCCTCATCCCCGGCCCTTCTCCCCGAGGGGGAGAAGGGAGTGTCTGTCGCTGAGACTTGCTTGTTTCACAGCAAAAGGGAGCAAATTCATGTCATTGAGATGTCATTGGCCCGTGATCATTGCGCTGCCGTTCATGCTGGCGGGCTGCTGGGGCTCAGAAACGGGGGAGCAGGCACCGGTCTATGAAGATGGCACCTACCGGGGTGGTTTCTTCGACCGTGACCAGATATAGGTGGGGGTGCAACTCACCCTGGAAAACAACCGTGTGACCGCCGCCAGCTTCCGCCAACTGGCCTATGGGGATACGAATTACCGGCTGGCCGAGGAGGGATTGCCCCTGGGGAGTGCGGACCAGTGAGGTCATCCCGGAGTTGTACTCACCCGGGGAGGTGGTGACGGAAAACGCGGAAGTGGACGGTTTCACGTCGGCCACCATCCGTTCGTCCAAGGTGATTTCAGCCATACGGGATGCCCTGAACCGCGGCGTGTACAGCTACTGAGCAGGGGCGGGTGGTGCCCCTGTCCCCGGGTTCGGCACCACCTGACTTCCCAGAGTGAGGGAAAGGGCTGCGCTTGCGGATTGCGCTGAAGTGGTTATGCTGGCGTAACCATGAATGTCGTGCTCGACACCTCTGTACTCGTTGCGGCCACGCGTTCGCAGCAGGGCGCCAGCCACCAATTGTTGCGCCATCTGCCTTCGCCGCATTTTACCCCGGCGCTCTCCGTGGCACTCTATATGGAGTTGCAGTCCGTGCTGACCCGACCGGAACATCGCCCCCCAGGCATCAGCGATGCTCAGATGCTGGGTTTTCTGCGCTATCTGGCTTCGCTGTCTCGCCTGCAGGATGTCCACTATCTCTGGCGCCCCTTTTTGCGCGATCCCAACGATGACATGGTGCTCGAATGCGTGGTCGCCTCCCGCAGTCGTTTCATCGTCACGCATAACGTCAAAGATTTTCGGCGTTCGCAGGAACTGAGCGTAGAAGCCATCAGGCCCAGCCATTTCCTTAAGCACCTGGAGACACTCCCATGACCGCCCTGACCATCCGCCTGCCCGACTCCGTACATGCGCGAATCAAGGAACTCGCCGCTCGCGACGGCGTGTCCGTCAACCAGTTCATTGCCAGCGCGGCTGCCGAAAAAATGGCCAGCGTGATGACTCTGGACTACCTGCGCGCAGAAGCCGCTCAAGGCCAACGCGCAGACTTCCTGGCCGTGCTTGACCGGACTCCAGACGCGCCGCCTCTGCCCGGCGACGAACGCGTTTAAACCCGGAAAGCGCGTTCGTTTCTCGAGGGCTTGGTCGGCCACTGGATGGTCTCCGGCCAGGGCGTAGAGCGCCGGGTACAGGCTGTGGTATAGGTCGGTGAGGAAGAAATGGCCCAGGGCGGTCAGGGCAACGGCCACCTCCAGGGCACCGAAGGTGGCCAGGGCCGATCTCACCCGAGGCGCCATGCGTCCCCAGGGCCAGCCGCCCACGGCCAGCCCGGCAAAGAACACCGCCGCGATGGCCCAGCGAAGCGGTGTCGACACCATGGGGAATTCCGGGCCAGTTAATGATAATTAATCTCTTATGGTATT